>JBDSQT010000114.1:0-4181 GCA_039929665.1 Paraperlucidibaca sp. | reverse complement strand
AAAAGCCAGCAATTCAATGAGCGCCTGAGCTTTTACTCGCGCTCAGCGCGCGACTATCTCGCACGATCAGGCCAGCGCGTGCGCTGCGAAAACTTAAGCGAAAGCTGTGCGCCATGAAGGCCTATACCAAGCGCTTTGGCTTTATGCCTAACGCCAGCGTCGCTGCTGAGATTGCCGGCTTAGATGCGCAAGTGGACTGCCAGCGCATTGTGCATTTGCTCAGCGCCTATGAATTTTCTTGGGATATTACTCGGGCCTTGGAGATTGCACTTTTTTACACCTACGGCAGTGACTCAGTCGCCCAATTGCTCGATAAAACCGGCGAGTTTGAGCAGCATGGGCAAAAGCGCTATGACGATACGCGCTTACTCATCGCGCACTTTATGGATGGCGGCTGGGACCATGGCGAAGGCGCTCGTGCGCTAGCGCGGATGAATAAAACCCACGCGAACTATCGTATTCCGCAGGAGGACTTTCGCTTCGTGCTGTGGACATTCATGGCCTTCCCGATTGACTGGATGGCGCGTTACGCGCGCCGTGCCATGACCACGCATGAGCAATTGGCGTGGTTTAATTTTTGGCGAGGCATTGGGCAGCGCATGGGCTTGGTGGATTTGCCGGTGAGCAAAGCCACTTTTGACGAATGGGTCCGGAGTTATTGCCGCGTGCATATGGTGCCTAATCCAGCGAGCGCACGAGTGGCTGAGGCGACAGTCCGCATCATGGAAAACTGGTTGCCCAGAGTGCTTCGTGGCCTCGTCAGCCCAGCGGTCTATAGCCTGATGGATGACCCGCGTTTCGTCGCCGCGGTAGGCCAAAAAAGGCCTTCGAGTACTGTCTCGGCAAGCGTACGCGCGAGCCTAAAATTGCTAGGTAAGATACGCAAAGTCTGGGCCATCGGCAGCTATCCGCAAACCGTGCAAAGCACGATCAACCGCACTTATCCTGGCAATAACTATGAGATCGAGCAATTACAGCCCGCGCACTTGCAGCGCCGTGCAGCGCGCGAAGCAGCCAATACGGTAGACTAGTGTGGTCCACGACCAAACGGAGCGCGCCCATGCGCAGCGTATCGCTACACCCTGTTGCCCTCATATTGCTGATTTTGCGCATTGCGGCATTGAGCGCGTGGCTGGTCGGCGAACTGCACTGGGGTCCATTGATGGCTGGCATCACGGCGGTCTTGGCTTCGCTGTACTTGCCCTTGGCCGCGACCATCTTGGGTTGCTTCGGTGCCGTGCAAGTCTGGGGATGGCCAGTGTGGGTGGCTGTAGTGGTATTTTTGCCCGGCGTGGTGCTGTCGATTGCCGCGCTGATGGGCATTGGTGCGGCCGGTCTGATGGCTTGGCGCAAGCCTGAGATGCGGCAAGCGTTTCGCTGGGCGAAAAGTCAGCGCGCTGAGCAGGAGCGTTATACGCGCGCTTCATCGACACCGCCGGAGGACGAGCCGACCTACACTAATCGCCGTCCGCAGCAGCCAGCGAGTGGCCGCACACTGGAAGGTGAGGTGATTAGCTCACGCGTTGACCCCCCGAGTTGAGCGTTCGGTGAAGCACAAAAAAGGCCTGCATTAAATGCAGGCCTTTTTCATTCAGGGAGCAAGCGCTATTAGGCGCGCTTTTTCACTTGGCCATCATCAAGCACCTGCTGGAAATGCTCAGTAAAGGTTTGTTCGACCGGGATGTATTCGACACCTAAGGCCAAGCTGCGCTGATTATTAAACGCTAAAGGATGGCCGACATTTTTACTGATAAAGGTACGCGTGATCGGCCCCACCATCGGCCCAAAAGCCCATACCAAGGCCTTCGGCATCACCGCTTTTGGGAAGGGATAAGCCTTGCCAAAATGGCCTCGCAAAATTTTTGCGATATTGATCATCGTGAGAATTTTTGACACCAACAGATGCCGGCCTTCGGCGTCGGGCTTAAACGCCGCCAAAATATGGGCTTTCGCAACATCGCGGACATCTACCACGCCATAGCTTAAGTCGGGCACGCCGCTGCGCAGGCGGCCATCACCCATAGAAATCAAGGTGTCGATGCTGGCGGATTGGCTGCCGGTGGTCAGTGATGGCCCATAGACCATGCCGGGGTTAATGGTGACTAAGTCCCAGCGATTTTGGACTGCTTGTATGTCCCAAGCTTCGCGTTCGGCAGCGACTTTTGAGTATTGGTAAGGGTTGTGATCGACACTGCTGGTGGTATTCCAATGCGCCTCACTTAGCACGCCGCCGGGGACTTGGCGGACATCAATATTGTCGCCAAAGACCGAGGCTACGCTGCTGGTGAGTACCACGCGCTGGACGCTCTCGGTGCGATTTACCGCGTCGAGTACATTGCGTGTGCCTTCGACGGCAGGGCGGACCAGTGCTTCATGCGCATCGCTATAGCCTTCAAGTACAAACGGCGAGGCGGTGTGCATAACCACCGCGCATCCGGCCATGGCGGCATCGAAACTGCCGATGTCGAGCAGGTCGGCTTTAAATAACTTCAGGGTGCCGGACTCGCGTGCAGCAATAGCTTGTAAATGCGCCACACTTTTGGCCTTGCTGGGGTCGCGCACAGTGGCATGCACGGTGTGACCCGCCGCCAATAAGTACTGAATGATCCAGCTGGCGATATAGCCTGAACCGCCGGTGACACAGACCGGGCTATCGGTGGGGATTACCTTGCTCATGCACGCGTCCTCTTAAATAAGACTCGCACGATGCCATAAGGCCATAGGTGCTGTCATTAGTCGTTAATGACGGCAGGCGGTGCTCCAATCAAGTGCGGCGTTGTAGGTGCTGGTTTTCACACCCAGCAAACCTAAGAAGGTATGGAAAATGGTGTCATGCGATTGCGGCTTTTGCGCTTCGTTAGCAATGCAGCTGGCGCTTGGGCCGTGCTGCTGAAAAGCCGGTGATAGCCACGCCATCATCGGCACATGGGTTTGCTGGCTAGGTGCAAATAGATAGGGCGCCCCATGCAAATACAGGCCATGTTCACCGGTCGACTCGCCATGATCAGAGACATAGACCATGACAGTTTGGTAGCGATCATCTTGAGCCTTTAGCGTGTCAATGACGCGACCCAAAATGTGGTCGGTGTAGGCAATGGTGTTGTCGTAAGTATTAATGACTTCTTGCTGCGTGCAGCTTTGCAGGGCATTGCTATCGCAAGTGGGCGTGAAGCGCTTAAAGGCAGCGGGGTAGCGCGTGTAATAGGCTGGGCCGTGGCTACCTTCTTGATGTAATACCACGACGCGGTCGCTGACTTGGGCGCGGGCAATATAGTCACTAAAGGTGTCGACCAGCAGGTCGTCACGACACTCGCCATCACGGCACCATTGCGCTTTCTTCTCCGCTAGCAGCGGGATGCTATGAACACGGTCGCAAGCACCTTTGCAGCCCGAGTTGTTATCGATCCAGGTCACCGCGTAACCGGCGCGTTGAAGAATATCGAGTAGACCTTCGCGATGGTTGGCTAGTTTAGAGTCGTAGTCGGCACGTGTCATGCCTGAAAAAAGGCAGGGCACGGAAACTGCAGTGGCGGTGCCGCAGGAGCTGACGTGTGGAAAATTGACGACGCCGCGCTGGCGAGTTTCCGGCGTGGTATCACGGGTATAGCCATTGAGGCCGAAGCTTTCAGCGCGGGCGGTTTCACCCAAGACAAAAACAAATAGCGTTGGTTTTGTGCTAACAGCGGCCTTGCGCTTGGCGTCTTCACCGTAGCGCAGCAGCGGCACATCAGGGTTATTAGCAATTTTACTGTAGTAAATTTTTAGGCCGGCCAAATAGTTATGCGGCACCATGAGGTAGCGCAGTTCGCGATGCTCACGGAAGGTCGAGGCGTAGTCGGCATAATGCCAGCCGGCTAGGGCCAGTATCGATACCAGTCCCAAGAGGATGGCGACGACTTTATTGCGCAGGGTGCGCTTCCAGCCTATTGAAGGTGTTGGCGCTGACCACAGAAGCAGCATAGGCAGACCGGCAATGAAAACTATATAGGCCAGCATGCGTGGACTGAGCAAGTCCCAGACTTCGAGATAGTCAGTCTCCATCATATTTTGGATTTGTCCGGCGTCGATGCCGACGCCGTAGGTGGCGATGAAATACGTAGTGAGCGCGCTGCCCAAGAGTAAAAATGATTGCATGGGGCGGGCAAGGGGGCCCCAGGTAATGAGTTGTAAGAAGCTCGAAA
>JBDSQT010000113.1:0-6735 GCA_039929665.1 Paraperlucidibaca sp. | reverse complement strand
TGACACCCGCACCGCCGAGCAGCTCGGACAGACGGTGGCGATTGCTGACCGGGCGGTCGACACGTTGCGGGACGTGGCCCGTGGCATCTACCCACCCCTGCTTGAATCAGAAGGTTTGGCTGCCGCGTTGTCGGCCCAAGCCCGTAGGGCGAACCTGTCCGTCACCGTGCTCGACCGCGCCGGCACCCGCCACCCATGGCTTCATAGCAAGCCGAGTCGCCGTGCGGATGGTATTTGCCGAGCACATCGCCGACGGTACGCGCCGACTTTTTATGCTTAGCGCTGCTTTTTAGGCCGAGCTCGCTCATCGCGTAGACAATACGGCGCTGCACCGGCTTTAGCCCATCGCCAATATGCGGCAGCGCACGGTCTTTAATCACATACATCGAGTAGTTTAAATAGGCCTGCTCAGTGTACGTGCGCATCGGCACTAGCTCGGTGCCATCGTGTCCTGAGCCTGTCAAATTAGGCGTGAGAATGTCAGTCATTTCTTATACTTCCACATCAGCTAAATTGCCCTTGGTTTCCAGCCACTGCTTGCGATCACCCGAGCGCTTTTTCGCCAGCAACATGTCCATCATCTCGTGAGTGGCTTCTGGTTCATCTAGCACGAGCTGGATGAGTCGACGCGTATCCGGCGCCATGGTGGTTTCGCGCAACTGCAGCGGGTTCATCTCACCGAGACCTTTAAAGCGCGTGACTTGTGGCTTGCCGCGTTTATTTTCTGCCTCTAGGCGATCAAGAATGCCTTTCTTTTCCGCTTCGTCGAGGGCGTAAAACACCTGCTTGCCGAGATCGATACGAAACAGCGGCGGCATCGCGACACAGACATGACCACCGCGCACCAGCGCCGGGAAATGCTGCATAAACAATGCGCACAGCAAGGTGGCAATGTGCAGGCCGTCGGAGTCCGCATCGGCGAGGATGCAGACCTTGCCATAGCGAAGACCGCTGAGGTCATCCGAGCCGGGGTCAACGCCGAGCGCCACAGCAATGTCGTGAACCTCTTGCGAGGCCAGAATTTGCGACGAGTCGACTTCCCAGGTGTTGAGAATCTTGCCCCGCAGCGGCATCACCGCTTGAAATTGACGGTCGCGCGCCTGCTTGGCCGAGCCACCAGCGGAGTCGCCTTCCACCAAAAATAATTCACTGCGGGCAATATCGGAGCCTGCGCAATCGGCGAGCTTACCGGGCAACGCGGGACCTGAAGTAATGCGCTTACGGGCGACTTGTTTGTTTTGCTTTAGGCGGCGCTGAGCCGAACTGATCACCAGCTGGGCGAGTTGCTCGGCCATCTCGGTGTGCTGGTTTAGGTAGAGCGAAAACGAGTCCTTGACCACGCCCGAGACAAACGCAGCGCTTTCACGCGAGCTCAGGCGCTCTTTGGTTTGGCCGGCAAACTGTGGATCCTGCATCTTCACCGAAAGCACAAACGCGCAACGATCCCAGAGGTCTTCCGGCGCGAGCTTGATGCCACGCGGCATTAGGCTGCGGAACTCGCAGAACTCCCGCAGCGCATCCAGCAGACCACTCCGCAGACCGTTGACATGTGTGCCGCCCTGCACCGTGGGGATTAGATTGACGTAGGATTCTTGGGTGAGCTCGCCACCTTCCGGCAGCCACAGCACTGCCCAATCCACGGCCTCTGCCGTGGCCTCAAATTTACCTAGAAAAGGCTCATCAGGCAGGCGTAGCCAACCATCCGTGGCCTCGCACAAGTAGTCCTTTAAGCCATCTTGATAATGCCACTCTAGGCGTTCGTCGCTGGCGACATCATGAAAATGCAAATGCAGGCCGGGGCAAAGTACGGCCTTCGCGCGCAGCACATGTTTGAGTTTGGTCAGCGAGATTTTGGGTGAGTCAAAATACTTAGGGTCTGGGCGAAAGCGCACCAAAGTGCCCGTTGCACGCTTGCCGCATTCGCCGACAATTTGCAGATCATCGCGCTTATAACCATCGGCAAACGTCATGCGCCAGAGCTGACCATTACGCTTCACTTCGACTTCTAAATGCGTCGATAGCGCGTTCACTACCGAGGCACCGACACCGTGTAGGCCGCCGGAGTATTTGTAGTTTTTGCCGGAAAACTTACCGCCCGCGTGCAGGCGCGTCATGATCAGCTCAATGCCCGACACGCCGTGTTCTGGGTGAATGTCCACGGGCATGCCGCGGCCATTATCGCTGATCTCAATGAGGCCATCGGCGTATAGCACCACGCGCACTTCGTCGGCAAAACCACCAAGCGCTTCGTCCACGGAGTTATCCAGAATCTCCTGCACCATATGATTGGGGCGCGTGGTATCGGTGTACATGCCCGGGCGCTTGCGTACCGGATCCAGGCCGGTCAACACTTCAATCGCTGAGGCACCGTAAGCAGTCATTCCACATCCTCCGAAGGCGCAACGGGAGGCCGTGACAGACCATCCCAGCGCGAAAAGTCAGGCAATAGTCGCGGATCACGGGCATGGCCATACGCCAAGCAGTGCTGCAAACAGTCGCCTAAAAATCGATTTACTAATTCTTTTTCGTTAACCCGCCAGCCCTGTGCGTCGGCCAGGCCAACAATGGCCGGAATACGGCGTGCCCGCTGAAAACGCAGCACATCGGCCATATCGGCGTCATGGTAGAGGCGTACTTCCATGTCCAGCTCAGGGCACCACGGCAAGGTTGGGGTCATCTGCGCCAAACGCCAAGTCTCGGTATAGCGCGTTTGCTCGACACGGCTCAGTTGCAACACCGGCTGCGGTAAGCACAAAGCACCGACCCTCACCGACTCACCCCAGGCAAACTCAATCGGCGTAATAAAACCCACACGACCGAACACGCCGGCACCGCGCAAGAGTTTCACCATGCGCGCGTAATTAAGTTCGTAGAGTGTATGCATGCCCGCCAGATCGACGGTGTAACGAGGCCACATCGGGGTTATTTACCCCACTTCTTTTTCAAGCGATCGCGATTGGCGGCGTACCATTGCACTGCCAGCATGCACGGTGCGTTATTGATGCGGCCCTGCGCTATCCATTGCACGGCTTGGTTTAGGCTGACCACGGTGACGCGAATATTTTCGCCCTCATCCGCGACGCCGTGCACACCGCCAGCCCGCGATAAGTTCGCAGGCGCGACAAACAGCGTGAAGCGCTCGTCGGAGCCACCAGCGCTAGGCATAAACTCAAAGACTTTTTCCAGCTCAGAAATGACCACGCCGGCTTCCTCCAGCGTCTCGCGAATAGCCACAGACTCTAGCGACTCACCCGGCTCAATCAGCCCCGCCACCACTTCGATTTGCCAAGGGTATTTATCGGCCATGGCACCCACGCGAAACTGCTCAATCAGCAGCAGCTCACTGGTGTCGGGGTCGATGACCAGCACACCGACAGCCGGTGGACGCACAAATAGCTCACGGCAGATTTCTGGGCCCATCGAGCCGTCAAACTGGCGATGCTTGAGGCGCACGCGGTCGAGGCGGTAGAAGCCCTGAAACAGGGTTTCGCGCTTAACGACATCGATATCGCCCGACTCAGATTCGCCGTGATTCATCAAACTTCCTTATAGAGTTGTGCGCCTTGACGACGGAACTCAGCAGACATCTCGGCCATGCCTTTTTCTGCAGCGGCAAGCTCGGCTGCCGTTTTATCAGCGTCAAGCTTGTCGGCGTATTCACGCACGTCATGGGTGATCTTCATGGAGCAGAATTTCGGACCACACATGGAGCAGAAATGCGCGACCTTATGCGCCTCTTTTGGCAGCGTTTCATCGTGATATGAACGCGCGGTATCGGGGTCGAGCGCGAGGTTGAATTGGTCATCCCAACGGAACTCAAAACGCGCTTTCGATAAGGCGTTGTCGCGAATTTGCGAACCGGGATGGCCCTTCGCCAAATCGGCCGCATGCGCCGCAATTTTGTAGGTAATGATGCCGTCTTTGACATCCTTTTTATTGGGCAGGCCCAAATGCTCTTTCGGCGTGACATAGCAGAGCATGGCGCACCCAAACCAACCAATCATTGCCGCACCGATGCCGGAGGTAATGTGGTCATAGCCAGGCGCGATGTCGGTAGTGAGAGGGCCGAGCGTATAGAACGGCGCTTCATCGCAGCACTCGAGCTGCTTCTCCATATTTTCTTTGATCAAATGCATAGGCACATGGCCGGGGCCTTCGATCATGGTCTGCACATCATGCTTCCAAGCGATTTTAGTCAGCTCGCCAAGGGCTTCTAATTCACCAAATTGCGCGGCATCGTTGGCGTCGGCAATCGAGCCGGGACGCAGACCATCGCCCAAGGAAAAGGTCACATCGTAGGCCTTCATGATGTCGCAGATGTCTTCAAAGTGCGTGTAGAGGAAGTTTTCTTTATGGTGCGCCAAACACCATTTCGCCATGATAGAGCCGCCACGCGAAACGATACCGGTCATGCGTTTGGCGGTTAGCGGCACATGGCGCAGCAACACACCGGCATGGATAGTGAAGTAGTCGACACCCTGCTCGGCCTGCTCAATAAGCGTGTCACGATAGAGCTCCCAGGTTAGGTCCTCGGCAACACCACCGACTTTTTCCAAGGCCTGATAGACCGGCACTGTGCCAATCGGCACCGGCGAATTACGGATGATCCACTCACGGGTTTCATGAATATTTTTGCCGGTCGACAGATCCATCACGGTGTCGCCACCCCAACGAATAGCCCAGGTCATTTTTTCCACTTCTTCGTCGATCGACGAGCCCAACGCCGAGTTACCGATGTTGGCGTTGACCTTCACTAAGAAGTTACGGCCAATGATCATCGGCTCAACTTCGGTGTGATTAATGTTGGCGGGAATAACCGCGCGACCGCGAGCGAGCTCCTCACGGACAAAGTCCGGCGTGATGATTTTCGGAATCGACGCGCCAAAGTTTTGGCCGGGGTGCTGATGGTGTAGCAAGCCGCTGTCGGCCATGACTTCGTAGCGCTGATTTTCACGAATCGCCACGTATTCCATTTCTGCCGTGATGATGCCGCGACGCGCGTAGTGCATTTGCGAGACATTCATGCCGGACTTGGCGCGACGCGGCTGGCGCGTGTGGCCAAAGCGCAGATTGGCAGTGGTCAAATCTTTCTCGCGCTGCAAACCAAAGGTCGAACTCACACCTTTTAGTAGTTCGACATCGCCACGCTCATCGATCCAGTTCGAACGCACGCTGGCCAAGCCTTGGCGAATATCGATTTTCACTGATGGGTCGGTGTATGGGCCAGACGTGTCATAGACGATGACGGGCGCATTTTTCTCGATGCCATTATTGGTGTGCGTGTCGTCTAAGCTAATTTCGCGTTGCGGCACCTGAATATCGGGTCGCGAGCCGGTGACATAGACCTTGCGCGAGTTCGGCAATGGCGCAATGGCGGCTGCATCGACGGTGGCAGCGCTGCTTAAAAAGGCTTTTTCGGGCGAATTCATGGGTTCATCCTAATGGCGTGGTAAATAGCGGCCGCGCGGCCACTCAGCAATGCGCCACTATATAGCGCTAGGGCGTGCTGTCACAACACGACGCGGGCGAAGGTGCGTCTTCGTTTCATCACTTTGCGCAGCTCATCGGCCCGATGACTTGCGCACTAAACAGCCTAAGCTTAGGCTTCGGCAATATTTTCAGAGTCTTGCCTCATGCGCCTTCTTCACACACGCCTGCTTATCGTTGCTTTGTTGTCCATTTCTAGCGCTACCTTTGCTCTGCCCGCGCAGGCGCTAGATCTGCTAGGCGCCATTCGCTTAGCAGCGGTTAATGACCCTAATTTAGCGGCGGTACAGGCGCAGCGCTTGGCCGCGGGACAATCCACGATTATCGCGCGCTCGGCGTTGCTGCCGCACTTAGGCGCTGAGGCCAGCTACAACAGCATCAACCTAAATAGCCAGACTGCCGTGCCTGGCAAGCTCGAATACACCCAAACCGTCTGGGGCGCTCGCCTCACCCAACCGCTATTTCATTGGGATGCTTGGTATCAGTACAAAGCCATCAGTGCGCAACGCTCGCAGCAAGAAGCCGAGGCCGATAGCCGCACACAGGATTTATTTTTAGGCGTGGCCAATGCCTACTTCGATGTCCTGCGCGCACAAGACACGCTGGCACTAGCCCAAGCTCAAGAGACCGCACTGAGCCGCCAACGCGAGAAGGCTGATGCACAATTTAAGGTTGGCGTGATTGCTCGCGCCGATGTGGTTGAGGCCGATGCCCAGCGCGACACTGCCACCGCCGAGCGCCTGAGTGCCGAGATTGGCCTCACCCATGCCCGCGAAACATTGAACGCTGCGCTGGCGACCGACGTTGATGATCTGTCGCCGTTACCAGAAAATATCCCGACCCCAACGCCTATCCCTAACGATCCAAAAGCCTGGGCCGAGTTGGCCAAACAGCACAACCCTGGCCTGCTGGCGGCGCGTTTTGCAGCAACGGCGGCAGTGAAAGCAAAAGAGGCGCAGCGCGCGGGCTTTTTACCCTCAGTGGATTTGTACGCGAGCACGGGAAATATTCGTAATTCGGACATCACGCCCGCCACGCCAGTAGGCACCATCTCACCGATTAACTTCCAAGCCGGTCGCCAAACAGCCGTCGGCGTTGAGGCGCGCTGGGAGCTATTTGCCGGTGGCCGTACGCTGGCTTTAGTGAAGCAAGCGGGCTATCAGGCCGATGCGGCTAGAGCGCAGGCAATGGCACAGGAGCATCAAATCGTTAATGCCACTCGCACAGCGTTTATGACGGTGAAAACCG
>JBDSQT010000112.1:0-4146 GCA_039929665.1 Paraperlucidibaca sp. | reverse complement strand
CTATTTACCGAAAATTTCACCAGATTCGAGTGCCATTGCGAAGTCGTTTGGTAGCGATAAGTTTGTGGAATTGCCGGCCGCCGCTGAGGTGCGTTTGCGCGCGATGAATATTGGCCAATTACTCTTTGAGCTGGCTCCACAAGAGACGCTGGCGAAGCGCTATCGTGATTTGGCGGCGATGATACATTTACCTGCCATTGCTAAAGCAGCGGCAAAAAAAGCTGAAGCCCAAGGCTTCTTGGCTAAGCTTAAACACACGCTGACTGGGGTTTAATCATGGCTGGCTATATACCAGGTGGCCGCCTCTCGCCTAAAAAAGTTGATGAAGATATTGCGAATATTAAATTTCGCTTTCATCGCTTCCTGATTGCGAGCGTCGATGATGATCATTTCAATATTCTAGAGAGTACGCGACAGGCTATTTTTGACTATGTGCAGATCAAGCTCAATGCCTATGTCAATGATAACTCGCTGCCGCTATCGCGTTATGAGGCCGATCGATTAGCTGAAGAGCTGGTCGATGAGCTCGTTGGTTTTGGTCCCATAGAGCCTCTATTGCGCGACAGTTCGGTGACCGAAATTATGGTTAACGGCGCAGATCGAATTTTCTACGAGCGTGACGGTGTTATTCAGCGCAGCCAGCTGCGCTTTGTTGATGACAACCATGTCGCTCGCGTGATTCAGCGCATTTTGGCACCTATCGGCCGGCGTCTTGATGAGTCCAGCCCAATGGTCGACGCGCGGATGCCTGATGGTAGTCGTGTCAACGCCATCATCCCGCCTATTGCACTCGATGGCCCAAGTATTTCGATTCGTAAATTTCGTCGTGATTTGCTGCAGGCCAATGACTTAGTGACCTATCGCTCGGTTAACGATGAGATGCTGCAGTTTATTAAAAAGGCTGTTGCTCAGCGCGCGAATATTTTGGTGAGCGGCGGTACAGGCACCGGTAAGACGACATTTTTGAACGTCTTATCGAGCTTTATCGGTCATCACGAACGTATCGTCACCATAGAAGACACCGCTGAACTTCAACTCAGCAACGATCATGTGGTGCGTCTAGAGACGCGCCCGCCCAATGCCGAAGGTTTTGGCGAGGTCAGTGCGCGGGACCTGATTCGTAATGCGCTGCGTATGCGACCTGACCGTATCATTGTCGGTGAGGTACGTGGCTACGAGGTTATGGATATGTTGCAGGCCATGAATACGGGGCACGAAGGCTCGATGTCGACGCTGCACGCCAACTCGGCTGCCGATTCGCTACTGCGTATGGAAACCTTAGTGGGTTTGTCGGGGCAAAAAATCTCCGAGGCCACGCTGCGCGCCATCATTGTTTCGGCGGTTGATATTGTTGTGCAGCTCACGCGTTTGCCAAATGGCCGTCGCTGTGTCGCAGAGATTACCGAGGTGGTCGCTCTGCGGGATGATCAATATGTGACTAACCCGCTGTTTAAGCTTGATCGCGTCACTGGTGAGCACATGCGTGCCAGCAGTGGGCCATCTAAACCGCGGGTAATTGAATTGATGCGTCAAGCCGAGGCGGCACGCTGATGATTATTTTCGCCTATGTTTTGGCCGGCTTGATCATGGGGCTGGGTGCACTGTATTTAGTCTGGCTGGGGCAAAAGCAAGCGCAGGAAGAGGCTGTTTCGAAACGCTTGGCGGTGGCTGGGGTGAAAACGCTGGAGTTTCCCGAGAAAGATTGGCTAACCATCCAACTTGAGCGTGCCGGGGTGACCCTGTTGTCGACACAGCGACGCATTATCGGTTTGGCGCTAGCGATGGTGCTGCTGCTGGTAATGGTGCAGTTTGGCGTGTTGGCGGCGGCGATTTTAGGTAGCACCTTAGCCTTGTTTGCCTGGGCGGCAATTAACACGATTTATCAGCGTCGCATGAATCAAATTATTAGTCAGCTGCCTCGGTTGCTCGATCAAGTAGTGCGTATGATGCGCACCGGTAAGACCTTGGCGGATAGCTTTTTTATTGCCACCAAAGAGGCCGATGAGCCGCTGAAAACGGTAATGCTAAAACTGCAGCGCAACATCAACTTGGGTATGTCTATTCCTGAGGCATTTAATGATTTGGCCGATACCTATGCCTTGAAAGAGCTGCAAGTATTGGCGCTGGGTGTCAGTGTGAATTCACGCTTTGGCGGCAGCTTGATTGACCTACTCAACAACATCATTACCTTGATTCAGCAGCGCGAGCAGCTACAGCGCCAGTTGCGTGCATTCACCGGAGAGACGCGTACCAGTGCGGTGGTGTTGTCTGCGCTGCCAGTCATGGTGGGGGGGTTTATGTTTGTGAGTAGCCCAGACTACTTATATCAAATGCTGGATGACTCCACTGGCAAAACTGTCTTGATGGTAGCCGCAGGAATGCAGATTGGTGGTATGGCCGTCATGTGGAAAATGCTGAGGAGCATTTAGCGATGAATGCTTATTATGGTGGCGTCATATTTTTATTCATTGTTGCCGCGGCAGCAGTAGCTATTTGGCTGGCCATAAAAATTGCTGCAGAGCGCCGCTTAGTGGAGCGGCGACTGACGGTTCGGGGCAATGCTAAAGAAGATGCGCGCCTATTAAGCCTACGATTTGCTGAGCTTTTCGACGACCAAGAGCGTATCCGTAAGCACATCAATAAAGACAGCGAGCTAGCATTAGCCATGCATCGTGCCGGCTACCGCTCAGCCGCGCAGCGCGCCATGCTATACGGTGTGCAAGTACTCTTGCCATTAGCGGCGCTTGCATTGACGGGTTTATGGGGGCTTATTCATGGCTACTCGCAAAACTCGTTATTAGCAGGTGTTTCAATTGTTATTATTTGCGTATTAGCACCTAAACGCGTGATTAACTCGAAGGCAAATGATCGAATTAAGCGTATTGATGACGAGCTATCTCTTTTTGTACAAATGCTGCGTATTTTATTCGATGCCGGGCTAGCCGTTGAGCAGGCATTACGCGTGATGGCAAAAGAATCAGTCCTTATTTTGCCAGAAATGGTTTATGAGTTAACGCCTGTACTAAGGCGAGCTGAGCAGGGTCTGGACTTGGAGAGTGAGCTTGGTAACTCCGCTGCAGCGCTAGATCATATCGGCTATACCGATGTCATGGTGATTGTTCGGCAAATGATTAAGCGGGGCGGTAGTGCGCGAGCCTCATTGAGTAAATTAATTGAAGTAATGGAAAGCCGTCGCCTCACCGACATGCAGGAAAAAGTCAGCAAACTCACGGCAAAAATGACCGTGGTTATGGTGGTGTTTTTCTTCCCAGCGCTCATGATTATTTTAGCCGGTCCAGGCTTTATCTCTATTAGCGCCGCTATGGGGGACATGTGATGCACACTTCAGCTGAGCGTGGGCTTAAGTGGCGCAGGGCCGCAAAGTCGGCAATATTAGTAATTGCCTTGTCGACTAGCTTGGCAGCTTGCCAAGCACCATCGCGGCTGATCAATGATGTCAGTAAAGCGGATGCAGCACTTAGCACGAGCATTCCGCGCATTAATTGCAGCGCCAGCCTCAGCCCTGCCGAGGACTTGACCCGCAGTGTGGTGGCTGAGCGCGTGCGTGAAGGCAGCTATTACGCCGCCTTGGCGCAGATACAAGGGCTACCGGCATCGGTACCAGTGGTTGCTGTATTGCGCGCCGATATTTTGCGCCGGCTTAAGTCGCCCGAGGCTCAGCAGTGGTATTTAGCCATGCGCGATCGCTGTGTTTCGGCCGATGCCGATCATGGTTTAGGGCTTTTAGCGGCCGAAGCTGGCGAACATGCGATGGCCCATCGTTATTTGCAGAAGGCCGCCAAAGCCCGCCCTAACGACGCTAATTTCCGCAATGACCTGGGCTTTAGCGCCATGCTCATTAGCAATGATCAGCAAGCTGAGTTTGAGCTGCGTACGTCCTTTGAGCTGGCTCGCGAAGACCGCACACCAGGCTTTAATCTCATGCTGCTGTCCTTGATTAAAGGCGATCGTGCGAGTTGGTGGCGCTGGCGTGAGCGCTTGTCACCCACTGAGGCCGAGCGCCTAGACTTATTGAAAGGCTGTCGCGAAATGATGCGCCAGCGCCAAACGCTTGGCGGTACTGCCAGTGCGCAACAACAAAACTGTCCTATTAATCCACTGTCATAAAGCGTAAGGCTTAATGAT
>JBDSQT010000111.1:0-4237 GCA_039929665.1 Paraperlucidibaca sp. | reverse complement strand
CGGCCTTGGGCATCTGCCGCAAGCTCCGTAGCAATAACATGCTCAAAGTCATGCATAGCGGCCCACGGGCGCAAGTACAGCGCCAAGGTGGCACTCACCAGCACACAGTGATGCCCCTGTTTTTGATGATGATGCAGGCGCGCAATGGCTTCGAGTCGTAGCGTTTTCGGGATGACTTGGTTGGCAAAGTCATGCGACTGCCGCTCAAGTTGCTGACGCGAGCGGCCCCGCAAAAAGAGACGTATGACTTTTGCCTTAGCGCGGTCATTGCTTATCAAACGCATGACATAGGCGACTAGAACCGGCACACAGCGCAGCAAGCACCAGATGAATCGCCACCACGGCGTGACAAACCACAGCCAATGAAAAAACGATTCGCCGCGCGTCAGTGTGCCATCAAAATCAAACGCCACGATGGTCGGTTGCTTCACGATAACCGTCATGATCAGAGCTTCAAGCGCTTAAAGACGAACTCAGGCACATGCTGAATGATCAGCATGATGAGTCGCCAAAACGACGGTAAATACACGGTATTTTTGCCTGCCGCTTGGGCACTCACGATCTGCTCGCCTAAGTGCATGGGGTCGGCCACTAAAAACAGGCCGGGCAAGCCCCAGGTCATGCGCGTGTCGACAAAGCCGGGCTTTACCGTGAGTACCGACACACCCGCGGCAAATAAGCGATTGCGCAGACCCGCGAGATAAATACTGAAGCCGCCTTTGGCTGCGCCATAGAGGTAATTGCTTTGTCGACCACGGTCACCAGCGACTGAGCTGATGCCGATAATAAAGCCATTTTTCCGTACTTCAAACGCATCGGCGGCGGCATTGAGTAACGCCACCGGGCCGGTGAAGTTACGCGCGATGACTTGCAATGCCGGCGTGTCACGGCGCATGGCAGCGCTGTCTTCAGGCATCCAGCCAGCGGCCATCAAGACGCCGTCCATTGCGCCATGTGCCGCCTCAAGGTCATCCCAGCGCGTGGCAAGACCATCAGCGTCATCAAGATCAAGTCTGGCGACTTGCACATTGCTGGCAAAACGCAGGCGGATGTCGCTCGCCATACGCTCAAGCTCAGTGCTATCGCGGCCAGCAAGTACTAAGCGCTGACCTTGTTTGGCCCAGGCATAAGCGCAGCCGCGTGCCATCGCCGAGGTCGCGCCGACGATTAAAATTTGCGTCATGGTGCCATCTCCAAACGCTGGCCAAGGGCCGAGACAAATAGGCCTTCGGGATCGAGTTCGCGGCGTATCGCCTGCCATTCGCTTAAGCGCGGATACATCGCGGGCATCATGCTGGCGCTCAAGCGCGCATCTTTTGCTAAATAAACACGGCCGGCGTGAGCCACCACGATGGCATCCAAACGATCCAGCAAGGCCAATGTGCCCGCACGTAAGGGCAGATCTAGCGCCAAGGTCATGCCCGGCTGCGGAAATGACAGCAGGCCATCACCGGCATCACCAAAGCGCTTTAATACGGCGAGGAAACTGGCGTTACCCGAGCCTGAAACGGCTTTTAAGACATCACTGATGCAAGCTTCGGCAGCCGCGTGACTCACGACAAATTGATATTGCACAAAGCCCGGCTTGCCATAGAGGCGATGCCATTGCTTGATGCCATCGAGCGGGTAGAAAAACGGTTCAATATCGCAGCGGAAAGGCTTGGTTTTACGACCTTCCCAGCGGTAATACAGGGCATTAAAAGCGCCAACACTGTAACGATTGAGCGCCATGCTGGGCACGTTCACCGGCAGGCTGAGTGTGGCCTCGCGTGGGCCGTGTGCAAGAGCACCATCGGTGTGATGACCACGCATAAATACCGAGCGCCCGAGCTTGGCACCACGGGCCAAGCAGTCTATCCACGACACCGTGTATTCGTCGTCATGCTCGGCCGCATTCATCAATGCCAAGGATTCCCGCAAATTCGCCGCCGGCACGTGCTGCACCAGCATAGTGCTGGAAGGGATGCGCTTGAGCTGCAACTCAACCTCGCCAATCAGTCCAGTCATGCCCATGCCGCCAAGCGTGGCTTGATAGGCACGCACATTTTCAGTCGCGGAGCAGGTCATAGGACCCTTGGCCGTAAACAGCACAAACGAGCGCACGAAGCGACCAAAGCTGCCTACGTGGTGATGGTTCTTGCCATGCACATCGGCGGCGATAGCACCGCCTAAGGTGACGTAGCGTGTGCCCGGTGTAACCGGTAAAAACCAGCCTTTGGCCATCACGGCATGCAAAATGGCATCGAGGCTAACGCCGGCTTCGGCGCGCAACACACCGGTGTCGGCATCGAAGGCTAGGAAACGGTCTAGGCGCTCGGTGAGCACCGTGGTGCCATGGGCACTAATCGCCGCATCGCCATAGGCACGGCCCATGCCACGCGCAATCGAGGCTTGCTGAGCCCAGGCGGCAAGCTCGCGATATTGCTCGGGGCGCGCCAGCGTTGCATTGATCTGCGGGTAGCGCCCCCAGCCACTGAGTTCTGCTGACTTAGTACGCATTAAGAACGCTTCTTAAACGGTAAGCCTGGGCCACCTAGGCCGGGTAGGCCGCCGGGCATACCGCCGGGAAAGCCTGGCGGTAATGCACCCTTAGCACCGCCTGCACCTGAGCCGCCGCCCATGCCGGGCATATCATCCATCATGCCCGGTGGTAGCTTGCCCTGCATGCCCTTGAGCATTTTCATCATGCCGCTGGGGTTAGCGAATTTTTTCATCATTTTCGCCATCTGCGTGTGCTGCTTGAGCACCCGATTAACCTCTTGGATGGTCGTGCCCGAACCATTCGCAATGCGGCGTTTGCGCGAGCCGTTAATAACATCAGGCTTACGCCGCTCACCGGCGGTCATCGACTGAATAATCGCTTCCATTTGCTTCATTTGTTTCTCCGGCGCGCCACCGGCCATAGCCTGCTGTACGGCGGCAGCGTTCATGCCGGGCAGCTTGTCGAGCAAGCCGCCCATGCCACCGAGATTACGCATTTGCTGGAACTGTTCGAGCATGTCTTGGAGGTCAAAGCTTTTGCCTTTTTGCAGTTTTAGAGCAAGCTTTTCGGCCTTGTCTTTGTCGATTTTGCGCTCGACTTCCTCGACCAGTGAGAGCACATCGCCCATGCCCAAAAT
The DNA here is from genome assembly GCA_039929665.1 of Paraperlucidibaca sp. Classification (GTDB taxonomy): domain Bacteria; phylum Pseudomonadota; class Gammaproteobacteria; order Pseudomonadales; family Moraxellaceae; genus Perlucidibaca. The sequence goes on along the minus strand of JBDSQT010000111.1, from coordinate 1,118 downwards.
ACGCTGCGCGACACGGTCTGGATGAAATAGCTCCAGCGCATCGGTCTTCTCGCCGACGCCCATAAAGCGAATCGGCTTGCCGGTAATCGCACGTACCGACAGCGCCGCACCGCCACGCGCATCACCATCGGCCTTGGCCAGCACCACACCGGTCAGCGGCAGCGCATCATTAAAGGCTTTGGCGGTATTGGCGGCATCTTGGCCGGTCATCGCATCGACAACAAACAGCGTCTCAATCGGCTTGATGGCCGCGTGCAGACGGCAAATCTCCGCCATCATGGCGGCATCGATGGCTAAGCGGCCGGCAGTGTCGACCAACAGCACATCGGCAAACTGTCGCTTCGCGGCCTCAATAGCGCCCTGCGCAATCGCTACCGGGTCTTGATTGACCGTGGAGGGATGAAACAGCACGTCGACATCACGCGCGAGTGTTTCCAACTGGGCAATTGCCGCAGGCCGATAAATATCGGTAGAAACCACCATCACGGTCTTTTTCTGCTGCTTCAGATAGCGCGCGAGCTTTGCCACCGTGGTGGTTTTACCAGCACCCTGCAAGCCGGCCATGAGGATAATCGCCGGCGGCGCGCAATTTAAGTTAAGGCCGGTGTTGGCCTCACCCAATGTGGCTACCAGCTCTTCGTGGACGATTTTAACAAAGGCCTGACCCGGCTGGAGCTGGGTCAATACATCCTGACCGAGTGCCGAGGCTTTAATGCGCTCGACGAAATCTTTCACCACCGGCAGTGCAACATCGGCCTCAAGTAAGGCCATACGCACTTCGCGCAGCGTGTCTTTAATATTGTCTTCGTTGAGGCGACTGTTACCGCCAATGGCACGCAGGCTCTGACTTAGGCGTTCGGTAAGATTGTCAAACATGGGCTATCCTGTGGCGTGTGTTTCCGCTAATGCTGGCGATTATAGGCTGCTCGCGCGGCTGGCGCACGGACTCTGGCTTATGCCACACTCCATTCATCGTTTGTTTGGTCGCCGTTTGTCATGGATGCCCTGCCCGCACTACTCGCCCTCGTGGCCATTGTTTTATATTTGATCGCTGCTGGCCACGTGGCCCGCGCTGTCGCGCAACGTCGCGTGCCTGCTCGTGGATCACTATTAGTCCT
>JBDSQT010000110.1:0-4728 GCA_039929665.1 Paraperlucidibaca sp. | reverse complement strand
ATCGAGAAGCAGCAGCTATTGGCGCACCTTAAGCGAGCTCATGGCGAGCAGGCGGGTGAGCCACGCAAAATTACCTTGCAGCGTAAAACCGTTAGCACGCTGAAAACCGCGCCTGCTGTCGGTGGTCGCGCCAAAACCGTTAACGTGGAAGTGCGAAAAACACGCACCTATGTGAAGCGTTCGGTATTGGAGGAGCAGGAAGATCAGGCTCGCGAAGTCGAAGAAGCCTCACGCTTAGCCGCTGAAGCTGCTGTACATCAGGCCGAAGAGGCCAAGCAGGCCGCTATTGATGCCGAGAAGCGTGCTGCTGAAGAAGTGCGCATTGCGGCGGCTGAAGAAGAGGCTCGTAAAGCCGCTGAAGATGCTCGCAAGCAGTTGGGCAAAGATCCCAAAGACGCGCGTAAGCTGAGCATACCCAGAGTCGACATCAAGAAGCTTGAGACACCAGAAGAGAAAGCGCGCCGTGAAGAAGAAGCGGCTAAAGTACGCGTTGCTGATGAAGCACGTAAGCGCCAAGAAGATATTGTGCGTCGCGAAGCTGAAGATAAAGCTCGCGACAATACCTTAGAGCAAGCTCGCAAGATTTCTGCAGATCTGGCCGGTCGTAAAGACGCTGGCGTAGCAGCGCCAGCCGTTGATGCGCCGTTGGCGCGTGGCTTGGTCGGTGTGGCTTATGAGGATTCATTTGCCCGCGAAGATCGCGCAATTAAGCGTGGCAGTGCGACTGCTACCAACGCGCGTGGCGGCAAAAAGGGTCCGAAAAAGCGCGAGGAACAGGCGTTCCGCCCAGTCAATCGTACCCTGACCAGCGCACTGTCGAAAAAGCATGGCTTTGAAAAGCCGGTGGAAAAGCAGGTGTACGAAGTTGCTATCGGCGAACATATTGTTGTCAGTGACTTGGCGCAGAGAATGGCGCGTAAGTCGCGCGATGTTATTCGTGTCCTGATGAAAATGGGCGAGACGGTGGCCGAGAGCCAAGCCATTGATCAAGCTACTGCTGCTTTGGTGGTGGAAGAAATGGGTCACACACCCGTATTCGTCAGCGATACTGCGCTGGAAGACTCATTGATGGACTCCATTGTCGATCATGGTGACGATGCGCCACGTGCGCCAGTTGTTACCATCATGGGCCATGTTGACCACGGTAAAACCTCATTGTTGGATTCGATTCGTCGCGCCAAAGTGGCGGCAGGCGAAGTCGGTGGCATTACGCAGCATATCGGCGCCTACCACGTAGAAACGCCGCGCGGCATGATCACCTTCCTAGATACGCCGGGTCACGCCGCTTTTACAGCGATGCGTTCACGTGGCGCGAAAGCAACGGATATCGTGATTTTGGTGGTCGCTGCTGATGACGGCGTGATGCCGCAAACGGCTGAAGCGATCGACCATGCGCGTGCCGCCAAAGTGCCGCTGATTGTTGCGATCAACAAGATGGATAAAGAGTCTGCCGATCCTGATCGCGTGCAAAACGAGCTGTCTGCGAAAGGTGTTGTGCCAGAAGAGTGGGGCGGCGACACGCAGATTGTGAAACTGTCCGCTCACACGGGTGACGGCATTGATACTTTGCTCGACGCTATCTTGTTGCAAGCTGAAGTGTTGGAGCTGCGTGCTTCAACCAAAGGTGCTGCGCAAGGTGTGGTGATTGAGTCACGCATTGATAAAGGCCGCGGTGCAGTAGCCACGCTACTGGTACAAAAAGGCACATTGAAGAAAGGCGACTTAGTGTTGGCCGGCACAATGTATGGCCGTGCGCGTGCGTTAACCGACGAAAATGGCAAGCTAGTGAAGTCTGTTGGCCCTTCGATGCCGATAGAAATCTTAGGTTTGCCTGATGCTCCGGCGGCTGGTGATGAGTTCTTAGTCGTTGCCGACGAGCGTAAAGCGCGTGAAGTTGCTGATTTCCGTATTGCACGTGATCGTCAAGTGCGTATGGATCTGCAGCAAGCCATGAAGCTGGAAAACGTCTTCGCCAATATGGGCAAAAAAGAAGCCGCCAGCGTCAATATCGTACTGAAGACCGATGTCCGCGGCTCCTTAGAAGCGCTTACTTCTGCGCTGCATGATTTAGGCACGGATGAAGTGGTCGTGAAGATCGTTAGCTCGGGCGTCGGCGCAATTTCCGAGTCTGATGTTAGCTTGGCTGAGTCGACTGGATCAGTAGTGCTGGGCTTCAACGTACGTGCCGATAACGGCGCGCGTGCCAAGTGCCAGAACGATGGCATTGATCTGCGCTACTACAGCATCATTTATGAACTAATTGATGATGTAAAAGCCGCAATGTCAGGCTTGCTGACACCAGAGCGACGTGAAAATATCGTTGGTATGGCTGAAGTACGCGAAGTCTTCCATTCGTCGAAATTTGGTCATGCCGCTGGGTGTATGGTGCTCGAAGGTAGCCTGTTCCGTAACAAGCCCATCCGGATTTTACGTCAGGATGTGGTGGTGTATCAGGGTGAGCTCGAGTCATTGCGCCGCTTTAAAGACGACGTCGCAGAAGTCCGTCATGGCATGGAGTGTGGTCTTGCGATTAGAGGCTATAAGGACATCCAAGCGGGCGATAAAATTGAAGTTTACGAAGTTCAAATCATCAAGCGTAGCTTGTAAGGCGGGATGGATCAGTGAGTCAACGCACGCAACGCTTAGGCGATCAAATTCAGCGCGATATTTCGGGCCTGATCCGTCAGCGCTTGCGTGATCCACGCCTAGGTATGGTGACGGTGTCGGCGGTGAAAGTCAGCCCAGATATGGGCTACGCCGACATCTATGTGACCATCTTGGGCAAGACCTTAGATGAAGCGCCGGATGAAGGCATCGCCATTCTCAATGCAGCGTCGGGCATTTTGCGTGGCGAGCTTGGTCGTGGTCTGCGGACTCGTATCGTGCCGCACCTGCGTTTTCACCACGATGTGGTGACGTCACGGGGTAACCGTATGGCTGAGCTAATCACCCAAGCGGTTAATGCCGATGTGAAAAATAGTGCTGAGTCCGAAGCTGCTAGCGCTGATGCCGCTGGCACGGAGTCAGGGTCGGCTAGTACACCAGCTGACGCTGCGAACGATCATCGCGACTAAGTTCAAGATTAGATGAGTAAGCCGCGCCGTCCACGCCGCCCCATCGATGGTATTTTGCTGCTCGATAAACCCATTGGTGTCACGTCAAATCAAATTTTGCAGTGGGTTAAGCACCGTTATCAGGCCGATAAAGCTGGCCATACCGGTAGTCTTGATCCGCTAGCCACAGGCGTCTTGCCGATTTGCTTGGGCGAGGCCACCAAGTATTCGCACTATCTACTCGACGCTGACAAAACCTATGTCACGCGCCTGAAGCTGGGTGAGAAGACCAATACCTCCGATGCCGAAGGCGAAATAATTGCCAGCGGCGCTGTGCCCGCCCTCGATGCCAACGATATTGAAGCTGTGCTTAAGCAGTTTCGCGGTGACATCATGCAAGTGCCTTCGATGTTTTCGGCACTCAAGCGCAATGGTCGTCCACTCTATGAGTTGGCGCGCGCCGGCATTGAAGTTGAGCGCGAAGCGCGGCCCGTGAGTATCTATAAGCTCAGCTGTGAGGCCATTGATTTGCCCTATGTTGAGTTAACCGTGTCCTGCTCAAAAGGCACGTATATTCGCAACTTGGTTGAAGACATAGGCGATGTCATTGGCTGTGGTGCGCATGTTGTCGCGCTGCGTCGGACCCAGGCGGGTCCGTTTGATTTGTCGCAAAGCTATACTCGCGAGCAAATTGCTGAGGCCGAGCCGCAGGGCTTTCCCGCGCTCGATACACTCTTGTTACCGGCTTGGGCGGGTTTGGCCGATTGGCCGCGTGTGGAGTTGAGTGAAACTTCGGCGTATTATCTGCGCCACGGCAATCCGGTGCAGGCCAATGGCCTGCCGCGAGACGGTCAATCGGTGCTGATTTTTGAGCGGCAAGACGATGGTCAGCCCGATATATTTTTAGGGATAGGCAGCCAAGATGATGATGGCTTGCTGGCTCCCAAACGCTTAGTGCGCGTGGCTAATCCCTCGTCAAGCTAAGTTACCCAACATGCCCAATGGGCGTGTCAGCGCGGACTGTAGAAAGGCACGGTCTGTCGTTGTTTTATGGCCTTTCAAAGGAGAAAACCCATGGCCCTGACAGTTCAGGACAAGGCTGCCATCGTAGCGCAGCATGCTCGTGCCGCCGGCGACACCGGTTCATGCGAAGTCCAAGTGGCTTTGTTGACCGCCCAGATCAATGATCTGCAGCCGCACTTTAAAGCACACAAGCATGACCACCATTCGCGCCGCGGTCTCATCCGCATGGTGAACCAACGCCGTACGCTGCTCGATTACCTAAAACGTAAAGACAGCAGCCGCTACGTGTCGTTGATCCAAGTATTGGGTCTGCGTCGCTAAGCGTGTAAGCAATAAGGAGCGGTTCGCCGCTCCTTATTTTTTAGCGTGCTTTTATGTGCGTGTGTTGGTGAATTATCTGGGCAAATGCTCAGGCCGCATGGATGTGGCGTATTGGATGTCATCGGAGAGGCTTCTAACACCTGCGATGCCTTAAGGCATGGCAACTGTTAGGGGCCTCCAATGACGAATTAGTCAGAACGATGCGCATAGGGCGTATCGATTGAGGAATCTATGTTTAATATCGTTAGCAAAACCTTTCAGTTCGGCGCACAAAGCGTCACCTTAGAAACCGGTCGCGTGGCGCGCCAAGCATCGTCAGTGGTTGTCACCA
>JBDSQT010000109.1:0-3373 GCA_039929665.1 Paraperlucidibaca sp. | reverse complement strand
TGACTGTGTCCAGTCCGGCAGTGCTGAGTAGTGCAGGTGGTGAGCACCAACCCACATATAGACCGAAATCAGTGCCCAGAAGTGCACGATTGACAGGCGATAGGAGTACACCGGACGGCCGGCTTGGATGGGTACAAAGTAGTACATCATGCCGAGGAAGCCTGCGGTGAGCAGGAAACCCACGGCGTTGTGGCCATACCACCATTGAATCATGGCATCCATGGCGCCACCGTACATGGAATAAGACTTGAACCCCGAGATAGGTATAGCCATCGAGTTCACGATATGCAGCAAGGCAATGGTGATAATAAAAGCACCATAGAACCAGTTAGCGACATAGATGTGTGAGGTTTGACGCTTGACGATGGTGCCAAAGAACACGATGGCATAGCTGATCCAGACCACGGCAATGAGCACGTCGATGGGCCATTCCATCTCGGCATACTCTTTGGCGGAGGTCAGACCCATGGGTAAGGTAATAAAGGTCAGAATAATGACCAGCTGCCAGCCCCAAAACACAAAGCCCGCTAGTTTCGGCATGAAAAGCGGCGATAAGCAGGTGCGCTGTACCACATAGAATGAAGTCGCCATCAGGGCGCTGCCACCAAAAGCGAAGATCACTAAGTTGGTGTGCAATGGGCGTAGACGACCGAATGAAAACCAGGCGGTGTCGAAGTTTAGCGCCGGCCAAGCGAGTTGTGAGGCGATGATCACCCCGACACTCATGCCAATAATGCCCCAGAAAATGGTCGTGATGGCGAGTTGCCTGACCACTTGCATGTGGTATTGCGGGTGGGCGACTGTCTGTGCGTGGGACATAGCTGCTTCCTGTTTACCAGATAAGAACGTCAGACGAACACTGCAACCGGTTCGGACTTGAGCGTGCGATGGCAGTGGCTCAGAGGCAATTCGGCAAGTGTCGGACAAGCTTATAAATACCCACCCAATTGTCAGGGGTATCTATAGCCGCGCGCATTTTAGTGCCAATAGCGTTCTTGCGCACCGACAAAATGCGGCCAATCAGTCATTTCCCACATTTTTTTGCTATTCGTCGTTAAGGTATTGGTACTGGCGCAATTCATGCATGCTCTTTTTTGGCGCATGGCGAGTGAGGGTGCACGGAATTAGCGCAATTCCACGATGGGCGAAGTCATCAACTCTGCGTATGCTAGCTCACGGGTTGAACGATGCTCTCCTCATCTGAATCCCCCATTCACTATGTCGATTGACTGAAACTTAGAAGGGTTTGCTTATGAAAATGGTCTCTGCCGTGATTAAGCCATTTAAGCTCGATGATGTGCGCGAAGCACTGTCGGGTATTGGCGTCACCGGTCTCACGGTCACCGAAGTAAAGGGTTTTGGTCGTCAGAAAGGTCATACCGAATTATATCGTGGCGCTGAGTATGTTGTTGATTTTGTTCCTAAAGTTCGCCTTGATTTAGCCGTTAGTGACGATCAAGTCGATGGCGTCATTGAAGTCATCACGCAAGCTGCAGGTACCGGGAAAATTGGCGACGGCAAAATTTTTGTCACCAATTTAGAGCACGTTGTGCGCATCCGAACCGGTGAAACTAACGACGACGCCATTTAACGCGTCAGCTGCTGAGGAGAGCACTGTGTTTTTACGGAAAATGGCCTTAGGCCTTGCTGTGGCGGCATCTGCCAGCTCAGCATCGGCGGCAGATGCCGCGTTGAATTCGGGCAATACTGCGTGGATTTTAACCGCCACCGCCTTAGTACTCTTCATGACCTTGCCAGGCTTGGCCTTATTTTATGGCGGCTTGGTCCGCACTAAAAACGTACTTTCAGTACTGATGGCCTGCTTCGCCATCGCCGGTGGCGTCAGTATTTTGTGGCTCTTAGGCCTGTATTCGCTGACCTTTGGCGATGGTGGCAGTCTGCAACCAGTCATTGGCGACCTATCGAAAGCCTTCTTTCAAGGCATTAGCACGGACTCCATGCAGGGCGATATTCCGGAAGTGCTGTTTGTCGCCTTCCAGATGACCTTCGCCATCATCACGCCCGCGCTCATTATTGGTGCGTTTGCTGAGCGCATGAAATTCTCTGCCATGCTGATCTTCTCGCTGCTCTGGACGGCGGCGGTTTATGTGCCAGTGGCGCATTGGGTTTGGGGTGGTGGTTTTTTAAGCCAGCTCGGCGTCATCGACTTTGCTGGTGGCATCACCGTGCACATTACGGCTGGTGTGGCGGCGTTAGTAGCGGCGCTAGTGATTGGCCCGCGTCGCGGTTTTCCGCGCCAGGCCATGCCACCGCATAACTTGACTATGACGGTGATGGGCGCAGGTATGCTCTGGGTCGGTTGGTTTGGCTTCAATGCCGGCTCGGCACTCGCGGCTAATGGCTCGGCTGGCATGGCGCTATTGGTGACGCATATCTCCGCATCGGCAGGTGCGCTGACCTGGATGGCCTGCGAGTGGAAACGCTTTGGCAAGCCTTCGGTGCTGGGCATTGTCACCGGGATGGTGGCGGGCCTTGGCACCATTACGCCTGCGTCGGGCAACGTTGGCCCGATGGGTGCGCTGGTGATTGGTCTGCTGGCCGGTGTGGTTTGCTTCAATATGACGCAGATCGTTAAGCGCCGTTGGGAAATCGATGACTCACTCGATGTCTTCCCCGTACACGGCGTTGGCGGCATCTTAGGCACCTTGTTGGTGGGTATTTTGGCCAGCCCAGACTTGGGCGTGTTCTCCGGACAAGGCTTCTCGGGCGTCCACGACAGCATCGTGAGCCAATTTGGTGCGCAAGCGATTGGCGTGGCAGTGGCCATTAGCTATACCGCTGTGATCACCTGGTGTCTCCTCAAGCTCACCGGGCTAATGACTGGCGGCTTACGCGTTTCGCATGAGCAAGAAACCACGGGCTTGGATTTGGCTCAGCATGATGAGCGTGGTTATGACTTATAGCGGCTGGCTGCGTAAATAAAAGCATGGCACTAACGCTATTGGGTGCACCAATAGTGCGCAAGTAATGAAAAAATGCCCTTTATTAGGGCATTTTTTTGCCCGGCCGTTGGTGTCGATGGCTTGGATAGTGGAGCAATTAACAATAACGCTTCAAGCTATTGAGATAGGCGCTGAGCTCCCGTTAAGCACATGCAGCATGGCGAGTAAGGTAACTTGGTTGCGCGCGATTAAGCCATCGTGTAATTTCAGCTTTCGGTTTTGCTTTACCGATTTTAACCCCCGAATTTATAGCGCTTAGTCGCTTTAGGAGATTGCAACAATGGCCGCTTTCCTGTCCCAAGAATGGTTCGACAAAGTAGACGCACTGACCGCCGCCGCTGGCGATTTGAATATCCCCGCTGCTGTGGCTGGCATGGTGATGAACGTGACGGTAAACGGTGCACCTGATG
>JBDSQT010000108.1:0-4506 GCA_039929665.1 Paraperlucidibaca sp. | reverse complement strand
CCGCGGTGGCGACCACTCCGAATTAGGCGCCGTCGATGCCTACGATTTTTGCATCAGCCATGGCTTGGGGAAATGGGATGCCAGCCTGGTGTCATGGCTGGCGCTAAACCATTTAGTGATGTCCGTTAGCGCGCAGAAAAAAGATGTCTCCGACCCCGACGTCATTAATGAGTTCGCGCAAAAGGTCGGCGATGTTGTGCATTTGGATTATCTCTACGCACTCACGGTTGCCGATATTTGTGCGACTAATCCGACGCTGTGGAACTCCTGGCGCGCCTCGTTATTACGCCAACTCTATATGCAAACCAAACATGCCCTACGGCGCGGCCTGATTAACCCCATTGCTAAACAGGAATGGATTGAGCAAGCCCGCGCTAACGCCTTAGAGATTTTAAGTGCACAAGGCATCAATCTGAATGCCGCCAATGCGCTTTGGGAGCACTTGGGCGACGATTATTTTCTGCATGAAGCCGCTGAGGATATCGCTTGGCATACCGAGGCCATGCTCGCGCACTCGCACGAGACCGGCCCGTTGGTCTTGGTGCGCGAAAACCATAGCGGCCAATACGATGGCGCCACGCAGATTTTTGTCTATACGCGCGACATGCCGAACCTGTTTGCCGCGACCGTGGCTGAGCTCGATCAGCTCAACCTTAGTGTCATGGACGCACGCATCATCACCTCGACTAGTCGCTATTCGCTCGATAGTTATGTCGTGCTCGACGAAAACGGCCAGCCCATCAATGATCCGATACGCTTGAGGCACTTGGGTGAACATTTGCGTGAAGCACTGGCGCAACCCGATGGATTTCCGGCCTTGGTGCAGCGCCGCCTACCGCGGCAGCTCAAGCATTTTGATGTATACACCGATGTGCGATTGAGCAATGACCTCGCTAACCAGCGCACGGTAGTGGAGATCATCGCACTCGATCGCCCAGGCTTACTGGCGCATATCGGGCGCATTTTCATGGAGCACAATGTCAACTTGCAAAATGCGCGTATCGCGACCCTCGGTGAGCGTGCTGAAGACGTATTCTTTCTCACCGACAGTGAGCAGCAGCCAATTTCCGATCCTGAGCTGTGCGAGCGTTTGTGTAATGCCCTACGTACTCAGCTTGATGCGCGTTAAGACAGACGCCTAAACAGAGATACACATGAACCCCGACTTAGCGTTGCTGCACCCCTACCCGTTTGAAAAGCTCGCCAAGCTGTTTGCCAATCACCGCGCACCCGATGGACTAAAGCCCATCGCGCTGTCAATTGGTGAGCCTCGCCACCCGGCACCCGCACTCGCGATTGAGACCCTGCGCGATGGCCTAGCAGGCCTGTCGACATATCCGAGCACGCTCGGCCTACCGGTGCTGCGCGAGGCTATTGCAGAATGGCTGTGTGCACGCTTTCAGCTGCGCCAGGTCAATCCCGCCACACAAGTACTACCGGTGAATGGCACGCGCGAGGCTTTATTTGCATTTGCACAGGCCGTGATTGATCGCAACGCGAGCATTGAGCAGCCCGTGGTATTGATGCCCAACCCGTTCTACCAAATCTACGAAGGCGCGGCCCTGCTTGCCGGTGCCGCGCCCTATTTTCTTTCCTGCACCGAAGCCAGCGATTTTCAGCCCGACTTCGATGCTGTGCCCGAGACTATTTGGCAGCGCACACAGCTGATTTATCTGTGCACACCGGGCAATCCAACCGGTGCTTTGCTCAGCTTAGCGACCTTGAAAAAGCTCATCGCTCTGAGCGATCGCTACGGCTTTATCATCGCCTCCGATGAGTGCTACTCCGAAATCTATCGCGATGAGTCCGCGCCGCCCCCCGGCCTACTGCAAGCCTGCGCCGAGCTAGGTCGCGACGACTACCAAAACTGCGTGGTGTTTCATTCGCTATCAAAACGCTCAAACTTGCCCGGCCTGCGCTCAGGCTTTGTCGCTGGCGATGCTCAGGTGATGAGCGCATTTTTGCGCTACCGCACCTATCATGGCTCGGCCATGCCCGTGCAACATCAGCAAGTTTCCGCAAAGGCCTGGCGCGATGAGGCCCATGTGCGCGACAATCGCGCCCGCTACAACGCCAAATTTGCCCATGTCTTCGCTATTCTCAACCCGGTATTGCCCCTGCAAGCGCCAGACGCTGGCTTTTATTTTTGGGCGAAAACGCCAGGTTCAGATGAAGACTTTGCCCGCGAACTGCACGCACAGCAGGCCGTCACCGTGCTGCCCGGGCGCTATTTGGCACGCGCCGATGCACACGGAAATAACCCAGGCGAGGGCTATGTGCGCATGGCCTTAGTGGCAAGTCTCGAGGAGTGTATCGAGGCTGCCGAACGAATTCGTGACTTTATGACGCGCTAAAGCGTGTCCTTTTTTTTGATTTGGAGATAACCATGAGCTTAGCCCAACTGATCGAAGACGCCTTTGAGCGCCGTGCTGAATTTTCCCCCAGCAATGCCCCGCAAGAAGTCCGTGATGCCGTCGCCCAGGCGCTAGATATGCTCGATAATGGCAGCGCGCGTGTTGCCGAAAAAATCGACGGCGAATGGGTGGTCAACCAATGGCTGAAGAAAGCGGTGCTGCTATCCTTTCGCCTCAATGACAACATCCCTGTACCCGCCGGCGGCGGCATGCAGTTCTACGACAAAGTACCGACCAAGTTTGCCGACTGGAATGCCGCACAATTTGAAGCCTCGGGCATTCGCGTCGTACCGCCTGCCGTAGCCCGCCGTGGCAGCTTCATCGCACGCAATACCGTACTCATGCCGTCCTATGTGAATATCGGCGCCTATGTCGATGAAGGCTCGATGGTCGACACCTGGGCGACTGTTGGCTCCTGCGCACAAATTGGCAAAAACGTTCATCTGTCTGGCGGCGTCGGCATTGGTGGCGTGTTGGAGCCACTGCAAGCCAACCCCACCATCATTGAAGACAACTGCTTCATCGGTGCGCGCTCAGAAGTCGTTGAAGGCGTGATTATCGGTGAAGGTTCGGTGCTATCGATGGGCGTGTTCATTGGCCAATCGACGCCGATTTATGACCGCGAAACCGGCGAGATCAGCTATGGCCGTGTGCCTGCTGGCTCCGTGGTCGTGCCCGGCTCATTACCGCGCGATAATGGCCGCTACAGCCTAACTTGCGCCGTTATTGTGAAAAAAGTTGATGCGCAAACGCGCAGCAAAACCAGTATCAATGATCTGCTGCGTCTGGCTGACTAAAACCACCGACACTGCCGACTTAACACGCTTTTTACAGAGGACACGCGCGCATGTCGCTTCCTGAACACCGCATGACTCACCTCAAAGCGCTTGAGGCCGAGTCAATACATATCATCCGTGAGGTTGCCGCTGAGTTCGACAACCCGGTGATGCTTTATTCCATCGGCAAAGATTCGACGGTGATGTTGCACTTGGCGCGCAAAGCCTTTGCGCCTGGCAAACCGCCATTTCCCCTGATGCACGTGAACACCACGTGGAAATTCAAGGAAATGATCGCTTTCCGTGATCGCGTCGCCGCCGAGGCCGGCATGGAGTTGATTTCGCACACCAACCTCGAGGGCGTGGCGGCAAACATCAACCCCTTTGATCACGGCAGCTCAAAATACACCGACATCATGAAAACCCAGGCGCTAAAACAGGCTTTGGATATGCACGGTTTTGATGCCGCGTTTGGCGGCGCGCGCCGCGACGAAGAGAAGTCACGAGCAAAAGAGCGCGTGTATTCTTTCCGCGATAAGAACCACCGCTGGGATCCGAAAGTGCAGCGCCCAGAGCTGTGGAGTCTCTACAACGGCCGCATCAATAAGGGCGAATCGATTCGCGTTTTTCCTTTATCGAACTGGACTGAACTGGATATCTGGCAGTATCTGTATTTGGAAAATATTGAAATCGTGCCACTGTATTTGTCGGCGCCACGCCCAGTGGTGGAGCGCGACGGCATGCTGATCATGGTCGATGACGAGCGCATGCCGCTGCGTGAAGGTGAAGTGCCCGAAATCAAAAATGTGCGCTTTCGCACACTCGGCTGCTACCCATTAACCGGCGCGGTCGAATCCGACGCCGCCACCCTGCCGGAGATTATTCAGGAGATGCTGGTCACCCGCACTTCGGAACGCTCCGGTCGCGCCATCGACCACGACGAATCGGGCTCGATGGAAAAGAAAAAACGCGAAGGTTATTTCTAATGATCATTGATAGCATCGACAATATTCAAGACTATCTGCACCAGCATGAACACAAGGACATGCTGCGCTTTATTACCTGCGGCAGTGTCGACGACGGCAAGTCCACGCTGATTGGCCGCCTGCTGCACGACTCCAAGATGATTTTCGAAGACCAGCTCGCTGCTATCACGCGTGATAGCGTCAAGCATGGCACCACCGGCGAAGTTGTCGACTTAGCCTTGCTAGTCGACGGCCTGCAATCGGAGCGTGAACAAGGCATCACCATCGATGTCGCCTACCGTTTTTTTGCCACCGACAATCGCAAATACATCATTGCCGACACCCCGGGCC
>JBDSQT010000107.1:0-7746 GCA_039929665.1 Paraperlucidibaca sp. | reverse complement strand
CGGCCTTGGTCAAACAAGTGCTCGATGCCGAACTCAAACGCCAAGGTGTGGTCGTCAATAACCATCTCTGCGAGCACTTTGCTTACAGCCGCCAAGAGCTATACCACCTGGTACGCGTCAATAGCATTCACCAGTTTGATGTGCTGATCAAAGATCATGGTCGCGGTCATGGTTGCGAGATCTGCAAACCTGCGGCGGCCTCTATTTTCGCCTCGTGTTGGAATGACTTTGTGCTTGAAAAGCCGCATGTTGGCCTGCAAGACACCAACGACAATTTCCTCGCCAACCTGCAAAAAGATGGCAGTTATTCGGTGGTGCCGCGCATCCCCGGTGGTGAAATCACACCTGAAAAACTCATTGTCATTGGTGAGGTGGCGCGCAAATACGACCTCTACACGAAAATCACCGGCGGCCAACGTATCGATTTATTTGGTGCCCGCGTCGAACAGGTACCGCTGATCTGGCGTGACTTGGTTGATGAGGGCTTTGAGTCGGGACATGCCTACGGCAAATCGCTGCGTACTGTGAAATCCTGTGTCGGCTCGACCTGGTGTCGTTATGGCGTGCAGGACTCGGTCGCCATGGCGATTTTCTTGGAAGAGCGCTATCGCGGTCTGCGCTCACCACACAAATTGAAAATGGCAGTGTCTGGCTGCACGCGTGAGTGCGCTGAGGCGCAGAGCAAAGATGTCGGTGTGATTGCCACTGAAAAAGGCTGGAACCTCTACCTCTGCGGTAACGGCGGTATGCGTCCACGCCATGCCGAATTGTTTGCCAGTGACCTCGATGACGCCACGCTGGTGCGCTATATCGACCGCTTTTTGATGTTCTACATTCGTACCGCGGACCGTCTGCAACGCACCTCGGTATGGCGCGACAATCTCGAAGGTGGTTTGGCGTATCTGCAAGCGGTGGTGATTGATGACTCACTGGGTCTTGCCGATGAGCTCGAGCAACACATGCAAGCCGTGGTCGATACCTATATTTGTGAGTGGAAGCGCACCATCGAAGATCCGGCAGCACTGAGTCGTTTCCGTCCATTCCTCAATGACGATACGGCCGATGAAGCCTTGGTCTATGTCCGCGAACGTGGCCAAAAGCGTCCAGCGCGTCTAAGTGAAAAGTCGGCTGAGTCTTCGGTCGTGAAAATTCCTGTCTTGGAGACACAGTCATGAGCGTAGCAACGCCCCCAACCCATGCCATGTTTAACGATTGGCACGAAATCTGTGGCAGCGATGACATCATCACGGGTACCGGCATGGCGGCGCGCGTGCTGGGTCGACAGCTTGCCATTTTCAATACCGATGAAGGCTACTTTGCCCTCGGCAATTGCGATCCCTTTAGCGGTGCCAATGTCTTAGCGCGCGGCATTATCGGCGATATTAGCGGCAAGCTAGTGGTGGCCTCGCCGGTCTATAAGCAGCATTTTTGCCTGCGCACCGGCATCTGTATGGAAGACATGAGTGTCACCGTGCCGGTCTGGCGCGTGACCGTGCGCGACGGCCGCGTCTTCGTCACTGAAGGCGAGCGCTAAGCATGTCATCGCGCCGGCTACTCATCATTGGCAATGGCATGGCTGCTACGCGCCTGCTCGATGAGCTGTTGGCGCGCGGCATGGCGGGTGCAGATATCGCGGTGGTCGGCGAGGAGGATGCGCCGGGCTATAACCGTATTGCCCTGTCTCCGTGGCTGGCGGGCGAAAAAAACCTCGATCAGCTCATTACCCATGATGCGGCGTGGTATGCCGCGCACGGCATAGCCTTGTATCGCGCCGATCCCGTGCTCAGCGTGACGACAGACACACGCGAGGCACGACTGGCATCAGGGCGCGTACTGGCCTGGCAGCAGCTTATTTTTGCTACCGGTTCACGCGCCACGCGCTTAAATATTGCTGGCCATGATCTCGCTGGTGTCAGTGTCTTTCGCAGTCTGGCTGATGCCGAAAGCATTGCAGCGAAGGCCGTGGCAGGACAGCGCGCCGTGGTGATTGGTGGCGGCCTGCTAGGGCTAGAGGCAGCTTGGGGTTTGCGTCAGCGGGGCCTGAGCGTGAGTGTTGTGCATAACGGCGACTGGCTGATGAATCGCCAGCTCGATGCCGAAGCCGGTGCCTTGTTGGCGCAGGCTTTGACGGCGCGTGGCATTGAATTGCACTTGGGCGCGCGGAGTGAGGCATTCGTGAGTGATGCGGCGCTTAATAACGGCGCACTGACTGGTTTGCGCTTGAGCGTGGCGGCAGGGCAGGAGCGGCGGCAAGAGCAGACCGTGCCCTGCGAGCTGGCGATTATGTCCTTAGGCATTACGCCGGAGATTAGCGTGGCTGCCGCCGCCGGTGCTCACTGTGCCCGCGCCATTCGTGTCGATGCGTGGTTGCGGACGTCACTGAAGAACGTCTTTGCCTTGGGCGAGTGCTGTGAGATTGACGGCGAATCGTTTGGCTTGGTGGCACCGATCTATCAGCAAGCGAAGATTTTGGCCGATACCTTAATGGGTGCTGACAGTCTGGGCTATCGCCGCATGGCCTCACCAACGCGTTTAAAAGTCACCGGCATCGACCTGTTTTCTGCCGGTGAGCTCCATGATCTTGCCGACTGCCACAGCGTGGCGTGGCGCGATGCTCAGCGTGGACACTATCGGCGCTTATGGTTTCGTCATCGTCAGCTCATTGCTGCCGTGCTCTATGGCGATGTCGATGATGGCGGCGCGTTCTTTGATGTCATTGAGCAAGGCCTGCCGGTGGCAGACCCGGTGGCATTAATGCTTAGCGGCTGTGTCGCCTGATGACTGAGATCAATACTACCTGCCCCTATTGCGGCGTTGGCTGCGGCGTCACGGTGACTGCCTCGGCGCTGGATGCCACGGTGCGGGGTGACGAAAATCATCCGGCCAATAGCGGTCGACTGTGTGTCAAAGGCAGTGCCCTAGGCGAGACCGTGGGCCTGCAACGGCGCCTACTGTCGCCGCAGGTCGATGGTCTGCGGGCAAGCTGGGATCACGCTTTGCATCAGGTCGCCAGCCGTCTGCAAGACACCATCTCGCGCTATGGCCCTGATGCGGTCGCGTTTTATGTCTCGTGCCAGCTCCTCACGGAAGATTATTACGTCGCCAATAAGCTCATGAAAGGCTTTATTGGCAGCGCCAATATCGACACCAATAGTCGTCTCTGTATGTCGACAGCGGTGGCGGCGCATAAGCAAATTTTCGGCAGCGATAGCGTGCCCGGCTGCTATGAAGACTTAGAGCTTGCCGACTTGGTTGTCTTGGTTGGCTCGAATATGGCGTGGACGCATCCGGTAGTTTATCAGCGCATTATCGCCGCGAAGAAAGCCCGCCCCAGCCTACACATCGTGGTCATCGATCCACGGCGTACCGCCACCGCAGACAGTGCCGATGAGCATTTGGCGATTACCCCCGGCAGTGACGGCTTTCTGTTTGATGGCCTGCTGGCCTATGCCATCGCCCACAATCATATCGATGATGATTTCATTGCGGCCCATACCGATGGTTTTGCGGCGCTGGCCGCCGCGTGTAGCGCGCGTCATGTGTCGCTCGCCGTCACGGCGGCAGCAACGGGGCTCAGCGAGGCCATGCTCAGCGAGTTTTATGCGCAGGTGTGCACGACGCCAAAAACCGTCACGGTATTTTCGCAAGGCATTAACCAATCGGCGGCTGGCGTCGATAACGCCAGTGCCATTTTGCAATGCCATTTAGCGCTGGGTCAGGTCGGAAAAGTTGGCGCAGGGGCATTTTCCATGACCGGCCAGCCCAATGCCATGGGCGGTCGTGAGGTGGGTGGCTTGGCGAATCAGCTAGCCGCGCATATGGATATTGCCAACCCCGCGCATCATGAGCTGGTGTCGCGTTTTTGGCAGGCACCCGCGCTGGCCTCACGTCCCGGCTTAAAGGCCGTGGATATGTTTGACGCCATGGCCATGGGCAAGATTCGCTTTGTCTGGATCATGGCGACTAACCCTTTGGTGTCATTGCCGGATGCTAATCGCGTGCGCGAGGCCTTAGCGGCTTGCGACTGTGTGGTGGTATCGGATTGCGTCGATGACACCGATACCTTACGCCTGGCCGATATTCGTTTGCCAGCGGCGGGTTGGGGTGAAAAAGACGGTACGGTGACTAACTCTGAGCGCTGTATTTCGCGCCAGCGCGCCTTTTTACCGCTGCCCGGTGATGCCAAGCCGGACTGGTGGGCATTGGCTGAAGTGGCTAAGCGTTTGGGCCATGGCGAGGCGTTTGATTACGCCGGTCCTGAGGCGATTTTTCGTGAGCATGCCGCGTTGTCGGCGTATGAAAATAATGGCCGCCGCGATTTTGACATTGGTGCGCTCGCGACGCTTTCTGACGCCGCGTATGAAGCCCTGAGGCCGGTGCAATGGCCGGTACCGGTGGCGCGCCCCGAGGGCACGGCACGCTTATTTAGCACGGGCCATTTCTTCACGCGCACGGGCCGCGCGCAATTTATCGATGCCCATCCGCAAGCGGCAAAAACCAGCTCGCCAGACTTACCCTTTCTGCTCAATAGCGGTCGCATTCGGGATCAATGGCACACCATGACGCGCACCGGCCGCAGCCCGCGCTTGCTTAGCCACATTGCCGAGCCGTTTGTTGCACTGCACCCCGATGATCTGATGCAAATCGGCGCTCAAGATGAGCAGTTGCTGCGGGTCCATAACGCCTTAGGTGAGTGCGTGATGCGCGCCATGGCGGACACCGGTATCGCGCGCGGTCAGGCTTTTGTGCCGATTCACTGGAGCGCGAGCAATGCCTCGCAAGCACTCGTCGGCAATTTGGTGGCCGCCATCTGTGATCCGATCTCTGGCCAGCCAGCATTTAAGCAAACGCCGGTGGCCATCACGCCAATACGCAGCCAATGGCAGGGGATATTGATCAGCCGTGTGCCCGTGGTGTTGCCCGACAATCAGTACTGGTGCCGTCGCGACATCGGCGATTGGCACATCACCACATTGATGGGCGCAAGCCTGCCCACAGGTGAAGGCTTAATGGCTTTGTGGCAGCAGCCTGAACGGCAATGGGCCAGCCTAGATGACCCCTTAGGCCTGCGCCATCACATCATCGGCTACGACGCTGAGCAGCCCGTACTGTGGTTTCTCGCGCAGCCCGAGCGTCCACGCATCGATGAGGCCTGGCTGCTCGATGCACTCCAGCAGAACCAACTCAATGCCCGTGCGCTTGCGCGTGGTGTGCCCAGTGGCGGCAGCGATACCAGCGCCTTGGTGTGCAGCTGCCATCAGGTCAGAAGCCAACGCTTGATCAACGCTATTGCTGACGGTAGCCACAGTGTCGAGGCGCTAGGTGCGTGTACGCGCGCCGGAACCAACTGTGGCTCGTGCATTCCTGAACTGAAAATTCTCCTTGCTGAGCATGTAGCAACTTAAGTTTTCCCACCCAGAGGTAGTGCTATGAAAAATCTTCCATGTCATGCCCTTTTAGCCTGTGCCAGTGTCTTAGCGGCACCGGTTTATGCAGCCGATGCTGATGCGCCGGCGCCGACGCTAGTCGAGGCGCTTACCGCCGGTAAAACAGCGCTGAGCTTTCGCCTTCGCCATGAGCTGGTTGATGATCAGGCGCAGTCCCAAGATGCCAACGCTACGACCTTACGCACGCGCTTGACCTACAGCAGCGCGGCCTGGCATCGCCTGAGTGCCGGTCTGGAGTTTGATTATGTCGCCGCGCTGGGCTCTGATCGCTTCAATGACACGCGTAATGGCCAAACGGCATTTCCCGTAGTGGCAGATCCCGATGGTGCCGATCTCAATCAAGCGTTTTTGCGTTATGAGCAGCAAGGCAATAGCGTCACGGTTGGGCGTCAGCGCATCAATATGGCCAATCAGCGCTTTGTCGGTGGCGTCGGCTGGCGTCAAAATGAGCAAACCTTTGATGCCATTCGCGGCCAATTCACCCCGTATAAAGACATGCGTATCGACTACAGCTATATCGATAATACGCAGCGCATTTTTGGCCCAGAGCAGGGCAAGCCAGCGCCTAAGCTCGATAGCGATCACCATGTGGCGGTTTGGAGCTGGGCGGTACGACCAGAATTGTCGGCGTCGGCATATGGTTATTGGTTGAACTTCCCTGATGCAGCCGCGCTGTCCTCACGCACCTTGGGCATGGCATTGACCGGTGAGATAAAGCGTCGCGACGTGGCGCTGGACTACCGCGTTGAAGCAGCGCGTCAGCAAGACTATGCCAACAGCCCGGTGGCCTTTAGCGCCGACTATCACCATCTGGTGCTGGGCGCGCGTGTTGCGGGTGTGCGCTTAGGCGTTGGCGAGGAGCTCTTAGGTGCTGATGCGAGTGCTGGTGTGGCCGTGCAAACACCATTGGCGACGATGCATGCTTTCCAGGGTTGGGCGGATAAGTTTCTCAGCACCCCAAAGCAGGGCGTGAAGGATCAATACATCGACCTCAGCACCTCGTTATCTGGCGTGGCATTGAAGGCTGTTTGGCATGATTTCAGCGCCGATACGGGCGGGGCGGATTATGGTCAGGAGTGGAATGTGCAAGCCAGCAAGACCCTGATGCAGCGCTACACGCTGACGGCCAAGTACGCGAATTATCGCGCGGATACTTTAGCCCGTGATACGCAGAAAGTCTGGCTGATGGCTGAGGCGAAATTTTAAGCCAGCGCTGCCGTGTCTGTGGGTACTAGGCTAAGCTCTGATTTTCCGCACGAGAGTTCGTCATGCCCACACCACCATCGCGCTTGGCTAGACTGCATCCGCGCCAGTTTTTTCAGGCGTGGCAGCTCATCGAGCGCGATGCCCAAGCCGAAGCGCTACCGCGTCAGGTAGCGCAACGCCGGGCCACACAGGCCTTGATGTTGACGGCAGTGTCATTGCTGCTGATTCATTACCTGAAATACGAAAGCAGCTTCCAGCAGGCCAGCATCTGGCTCTCTGATCTGCTTGGCCTGGCACCTTATGCCCTATGGGCGGCGCTGATGAACTCCGGTTTTGGCGAGTTAGCCAGTCAGCTCTGGTGGGGTTTTTGGCATGTCATTGGCTATGTGTTGCTGCCCGTGCTGCTCATTCGTGGGGTGTGGCACGAGCGCGTCGGTGATTTTGGCTGGCGCTTAGGGCAGACGCGCGCGCACTGGTTGGGCTATGTCGTGCTCGCCAGCCCGATTTTATTGTTTGTGGTGATGGTCAGCTTTCGTGGCGATTTCAGCACGCACTATCCGTTTTATCGTCAAGCCAGCCGCAGCTGGTTCGATTTGCTGGCATGGGAAGCGATTTACATCAGCCAGTTTGTGTTTTTAGAGTTTTTCTTTCGCGGCTTTTTGCTCAATAGCTTGCGCCCAGCCTTCGGTGCCAACGCGATTGCCGTGATGTGTATCCCCTATCTGATGATTCACTTTCCCAAGCTCTGGCTTGAGGCAACGGGTGCGATATTTTTTGGTTTATTTTTAGGCGTGCTGGCGCTGCGTTCGCGCTCAATTTGGGGCGGGGTAGCCGTGCATGTGGTCATTGCAGTGAGCATGGATGTCGCCGCGCTTGTGCAAACACGCGGCCTACCATCCGTCTGGTGGCCGTTTTAGGCCATCGATACGCGTAGCGCTTAGGCTGTTACCGCGCTGCTCAAAAACGCCATCAGCTCGCTCAAGGCGATATCGCGCGACTCGCTGTCGCGGCGGCCTTTGTATTCAATGGTGCCAGCGTCGAGGCCTTTCTCACCCATCACCAAGCGATGCGGAATGCCGATCAACTCCATGTC
>JBDSQT010000106.1:0-5485 GCA_039929665.1 Paraperlucidibaca sp. | reverse complement strand
CCCACACGCTCCAGAGACAACTGCCACTCTTGCTCGCTAGCCTGCGCCGGCAACTGCTCAAGCAGTTGCACCAAGTCGCCTTGAGCTTCTTTCAATAAATCCGCCTGAGTATCACGGCGTGTGGCTACATTTTGCCACTCCATACGTAAGCTATTGAGGCTGTCACGAACCATTTGCTGCTGTTGATCGGCACGGGCTCGCCCAGCCTCAGCGTCACGCAATTGAGTTTGCAAGGTTTCGACTTGATCTCGCAGCTGCGCTAATTGCGCCTCGGTCTCTACATGCTGCTCAAGTAAGGTCTCAAGCAATTGCGGATCTTCAGAGGCCGACTGGTTGATGCTCAAGAGTTGCTCAGCCAAGCTTTCTCGCCGCTCGCGCAAGTCGTCAACCTGTGAACTGACACGCTCAAGACCCGCGCGCAGGCCATGGCAGCGCGCGGTTAAGGTTTGCGAGGCCAAGGCACAACGGTGCAGGCCATCGCGTTTATCGCGCTGCATCTGGCGCGCCTGCTCAACACGTTCACGCAGACCCTCACGCTGGCTCAGCAAAACCTCACGCTGATGAGTGTCGTTGCTCATCAAGTCAATGGCGTCTTGCAGGCTTAATCTGGCCTCAGCCAAATACTCACTATCTATCTGCGTTTGCCGGCTAACCTCTTCAATTTCTTGCAAAATACGATCACGCCTAGCCATAAACTGCTCAAGTCTGACCTGTCGTGCACCAATTTTTGCCTGTGTGTCGCTGACCTGTCGATAGCTCGCGGTGACGTCACGTTGCTGCTGCTCGCGGCTGATTTCGGCATCGCGCAATGATTCGCGCAAGCGCTGTTGCTCGTTTTGCGCCGCCTCAAGCTCTGCACTCAATAGCTCACGCTGTTGCGCTAACTCGCCGAGCTCACGGCGGCGCGCTAATTCACCGGCGCTGGCATCGTGTGCCTGAGTCTGCACACGAAGCCAGTGCTGGCCTAGCCACAAGCCATCTTGCGTGATCAGCGAGCTCGAAGCAGCTAACTGATGGCGCTGCGCCAATGCCTGCGGCAAAGACTCCGCGGTTAATACATGGCTTAGCGCTTGCTGTAGCCAATGCGGCGCGCCCGATACTTCAGCGGCCAAGCTTCCCACTGCGCTCAACCGTTCGCCCGATGACGCCTCAGCAATCGACAAAATACCCTGAGGTAATTCACTGAGCTGATCGACCAGATGATCCAATGAGTCGACCGACACCGTGTGTAATTGGGCGCCCAATACGGTCTCAACCGCGCGCTCCCAGCCTGGCGTGACACGCAGTGCCTGAGCAATTGGCGTGGTATCAATCTGATGCGACTGTAGCCAAACATTAACGCCGCGCTGGCCCTTTTCAGCCGCCTCTTGCAAGGCCAGTAGTGCCGACTCACGCCCCGACAGCGCTTGTAAGGCTTGGCGCTTAGCATCTAAACGCGTGCCGGCATCGCCTAGGGCTACACGCTGAGACTGCAAAGATTCAACAGTGTCATCCAGCCGCTGCTGAGCCTCATCGGCGATGAGCTGATGCTCCGCGGCCTGCTCGTTCAGCTCTTCCAGCTCAGCCTCTAACGAACCACCCGACAAGCCCGCTTGCTCAGTCTGCAGTCGCCCCAAGCGCTCCTGACCACGACGCAGCGCTTGCTCTTGATGGGCAATACGCGATTGCTCAACCTCGGCACGCTGCCGCGGCGCTTGCGATTGTTGCTGGAACCCCTCCCACCCTTGCTGCCATTCGTTTAGGTTCAACTCAGCTTCGGCGAGCTGCTCATTGGCCGCGTCGGCTTCAGCGTCCAAAAGCGCCTGCTGCGGCGTTAATTCGGTTAACTCAGACTCGGCTAACGCCAGCGCCTCGCGGTCGCTACTCAATAACTGCTGGGCTTGCTCACGCTGCTGCTCAACACTGTTTATCGCAACGTTGATCTCGCTGATGCGCTCGAGCTGATAGCGCTGCGACTGCTGTAAGCGGGCGATGTCGCTGCCGAGTTGGTAATACTGGCTTTGCACGCGATTAAACTCATCGCTGACGCTAAATTGCAGCTCACGATCACGCGTGATGGCAGCCTCAAATTCACGGACACTGGCGATCGCCGCTTCGAGCCGCGTTTCTAAGTCACGAATCTGGCCTTCTTGCTGACTCACTTGCTGCTCAAGTCCACGCCAGCGCAGGGCATAGAGCTGATCGCGCAGCAGACGCTCCTCTTCCTTCAACTCTTTATAGCGCTCAGCATCGCGCGCTTGTTTTTCCAAATGCGATAGCTGCTTGCCCAATTCATCGCGAATATCGCTGAGGCGCGATAAGTTTTCGCGCGTGTGCCGCATCCGATTTTCGGTTTCGCGGCGGCGTTCTTTGTATTTCGAAATGCCCGCGGCCTCTTCGATATAAACACGCAACTCTTCGGGCTTAGACTCGATCAAGCGCGAGATCATGCCCTGCTCAATGATGGCGTAAGAGCGCGGCCCAAGGCCCGTACCTAAGAAAATGTCAGTGATGTCTTTACGACGGCAGCGCGTGCCATTGAGGAAGTAATCAGAGCGCGCCTCACGCGTCACCACACGCTTGATGGAAATCTCTGCGTATTGTGCGTATTCGCCGCCCAGCGACTTATCGGCGTTATCGAAAATCAGCTCAATGGTCGCCTGACCCACGGGCTTGCGCACGCTGGAGCCATTGAATATAACGTCGGTCATCGATTCGCCGCGCAATTGCTTGGCCGAACTTTCGCCCATCACCCATCGTACGGCATCGATGATATTGGACTTGCCACAGCCATTGGGCCCAACCACTGCAGACAGATTGGTGGGAAAGTGCGCATTGGTGGGATCGACAAACGATTTAAAGCCCGCCAGCTTGATGGTTTTCAAACGCATAAAATTTTCCTAGCGGCGGTGACGACGAGCCCAAGCCATTTCAATTTGTTTAACGCGAAGCAAAGACTCCAGCACCAGATTGCGCTGATGCAGCAAGTATTCTTCAAGGAGCTCTACCGCGCGCTCACCTTGGCGCAGCATGATGGCGTCGAGCAGACCTTTTAAAAAGCCAAACGCCTCTTCCATTTCGCGACGACTGACTTGCAACGCCAAATAAGCAGCACGGCGTGCGCTGGGCTGCAAATCAGCCAAAATGGCATCCAGATAGGGGTTGTTGGCAAAAGGTTGGGCTAGGCGCAAGAGCTCAAAACCGCGCTCAAAAAAGCGCTCAATATCTTGCGCGTTTAAGGCCTCCTCCATATCAGTCAATGCCGCCATAAACGGTGGCAAATCAGACTGATGCCAGAGTGCTGAAATACGCCGAACAATCAGGCTGTAATGCAAAATCAGCAACTCGTAGAGACTTTTTAATGACGCGGGACTGAGCTCAGTCACCACCGCTCCGCGGCGCGGGAAAATGGTGATGAGATGGCGGCGCTGCAAAATCAGCAAGGCCTCGCGAACGGCGCCGCGACTGACATCAAGCTCGCCGGCAATACGCATCTCTTGGATACGCTCACCTTCTACCAAGTCGCCCGCGATGATGAGCTCACCCACATGATGGGCAATTTGTTCAGCTAGGCTGTCGTTGGCTCTAAAGCTCATGGATGTCTCTGTTTGTGGCCGCCAACGGCGCATTGATGAAAGTGGCTATGCTAGCACAGGAGAGGCCTAGCTCCAGCCCGCCGTCGATTGTCTGACAACCTGCAAAATCAGCAGCGATACTGATATAAAAACTCAGTAAATCTCAATTTAATTATATAGACGAGCCTGCTACTGTGCGCACTGACTAAACTGACGAGTGTGCTATGTACCGTTACGATGCTTATGATCAACGCATTGTCGATGATCGTGTTGCCCAATTTAAAGACCAAACTGAGCGCTATTTGGCTGGCGACTTAAGCGAGGATCAATTCCGTCCTCTGCGTTTGCAAAACGGCCTGTATATTCAGCGTTATGCCCCTATGCTGCGTATTGCCGTGCCCTACGGCATGCTGTCTGCGGCCCAGTTTCGTAAAATTGCCGATATCAGCCGTCAGTATGATCGCGGTTATGCCCACGTCAGCACACGTCAAAACATTCAGTTGAACTGGCCCAAGCTTGAAGATGTACCGACGATTTTAGGCGAACTGGCCACCGTCGAAATGCATGCCATTCAAACCAGCGGCAACTGCATTCGTAACACCACCACCGATCAGTTTGCCGGCGTCACCGCCGGTGAGATTGAAGATCCGCGGCCGACCTGCGAGTTGATTCGCCAATGGTCTACTTTTCATCCCGAATTTGCCTTTCTGCCACGCAAATTTAAAGTCGCCGTAAATGCGCTACCTGAAATCGATCGTGCCGCCACGCAAGTACACGATATCGGCGTTTATATCGTGCGCAATGATGCCGGTGAACCTGGCTACCGCATCTTAGTCGGTGGCGGCCTAGGTCGCACACCTATTATTGGCGCCATCATTCGTGAGTTCTTACCACGCGAAGACTTAATTGCTTACCTCGATGCTGTTTTACGCGTCTACAACCTGCATGGCCGTCGCGATAACAAATACAAAGCGCGCATCAAGATTTTAGTGAAAGCACTCACGCCGGATGTCTTTGCGCAACAAGTTGAGGCGGAGTTTGCGCACCTACAAGGTGGCGCACTGACTGTGCCAGCGGCAGAATTTGAGCGCCTAGCGAGCTTCTTCACGGCACCTGACTATGCATCCTACGCTGGCGATAGCGCACACTATGCAGACGCGCGTAAGGCCGACCCCGTATTTGCTAACTGGGCGCATCGCAACGTCTCCACGCATAAAGTGCCGGGCTATGCCATTGTCACCTTGTCATTGAAGCGTACAGGCGTTGCACCAGGCGACATGACCTCAGAGCAAATGCAGGCCATTGCTGATCTCGCTGATCGTTTTAGCTTTGGCGAAATTCGCACCACCCATGAGCAAAATGTCGTGCTCGCCGATGTCGCGCAAGATGACTTACTCAGCCTATATGGCGAGTTGAAGAAGTTAGGCTTCGACACCGCCAATATCGGCTTTTTAACCGATATCATTTGCTGCCCTGGCGGTGACTATTGCTCCTTGGCCAACGCCAAATCGATTCCCATTGCCGATGCCATTCAGCGTCGCTATGAGGATCTTGATACGGTCTATGATATCGGCCCGTTGGACTTAAACATTTCCGGCTGCATGAATGCGTGCGGCCACCATCATGTCGGTCACATTGGCATTTTGGGTGTCGATAAAAAAGGCAGTGAGTTCTACCAAGTCTCGCTCGGTGGTCACTCCGGTCATGATGCCAGTATTGGTAATATTCTTGGCCCATCCTTTGACGCTGAAGACATGGCCGATGTCATTGAGGAAATTATCAACACCTACCTCGACCTACGTACTGAGGGCGAAACTTTTTTAGCAACCTATCGTCGTGTCGGCATTGCCGTCTTTAAGGAGCGCGTCTATGCCAACGCTGATTAAACACGGGAAAATCTGTCCCGATAGCTATGTCGACATCGTCAGTAA
>JBDSQT010000105.1:0-4147 GCA_039929665.1 Paraperlucidibaca sp. | reverse complement strand
ATCGGCAAGATGGGCGTGTTGGTGATGGCGTTGGGCATAAATGCCAAATGCGGCACGTTGGGTGCCGACATGGCGGTTAGCGCACGCACTACATCAACAATATCAGCGACTACCGCTGACGCAGTCGGGCCAGCACCGGCGCCAGCACCGTAGTACATGGTAGTACCCACCGCATCAGACTGCACCAAGATGGCATTCTTCACGCCATTGACATGGGCGATTAAGCGGTCATCGGGAATCAAGGTTGGGTGAACACGGAGCTCGACACCATCGGGGGTGCGGCGCGCCATGCCCAGTTGCTTGATGCGAAAACCCAGCTCTTCAGCATAGATCACATCTTCACGCGTGAGCTTGGACAAGCCCTCGGTGTAGGCCTGAGAAAACTGCAGCGGAATACCAAAAGCGATCGACGCCATGATGGTCAGCTTGTGCGCGGCATCAATGCCTTCAACGTCAAAAGTCGGATCGGCTTCGGCATAGCCCAAGGCGGTCGCGTCATCGAGTGCGTCGGCAAACGAGCGGCCGGTATCGCGCATTTCGGTGAGAATGTAGTTACCCGTGCCATTGATGATGCCGGCCAGCCATTCGATATTGTTTGCTGCTAAGCCTTCACGCAGCACTTTAATGATGGGCACGCCACCCGCCACTGCCGCCTCAAACGCGACATACACACCTTTGGCTTCAGCCGCGGCAAAGATCTCATTGCCATGCTCAGCGAGCAGCCATTTGTTGGCCGTCACCACATGCTTGCCGTTGGCAATGGCGCGCAGCACGAGCTCACGAGCGGTAGTCACACCACCAATCACTTCCACCACGATATCGACGGCGGGATCATTGACCACGGCAAAAATATCCATGCTCACAGTGATGCCGGTTAAGTCGAGATTGGGATGCTCGCGGCGCACACCCACATGCGAGACCACGATGTCGCGGCCTGTGCGGCGCGACAGCTCAGCGGCATTGGCACGGAGCAAATTCAGGGCGCCACCACCGACAGTACCAAGACCAACGATGCCGACATTAACGGGCTTACTTACAGGCGTATCGATAGCTTTCAAGACAGTACCACCAGCGTTATAACAAGAGGGCCTGAGGTGCGATTCAACGCACCTCAGGCCCTGAAATAAGGGCGCGTAGTATAGCGCGCCCAGCGAATTTGTCGAACCGTGCGCCTAGTTAACACCCAATAAGACGGCGGCACGATCGGCCGTAATATAGCCACCGAGCTGCTCACCTTTAGCGTTGTAAATCGCTGGCGTACCGGTCACGCCCATCTGCCGACCCAAAGCAAACTGCTCGCTGATCGGCGCTTTACAGTCAGCCTTACCGGCAGGCACTGGGCGGCCTTGCTTGGCCAGCGTGAGTGCTTGAGCACGGTTGGCATTGCACCAGACTTCAGTCATGCGTGCGCCAGTACCGGCATTTGGACCCACACGTGGCAGGTCGCGCGGATAAGCCAAATAGCGCACTTCAATACCCTTGGCATTCATCGCGGGCACTTCGGCGTGAAGCTTACGGCAGTAACCGCAGTCGACATCGGTAAAGATCGTCAACACAGCTTTCGCCTTGCCTTTGGCGGGGAAAATGATTTCATCACGCTTATCGATGGCATTAAGCAAGCCAATACGACGCTTGGCATTGGCTTGATCGGTGATATTGACGATCTCTTTGCCTTTGATTTGCAGCATATCGCCTTGAATTAAATACTGGCCATCGGCACTGGCATAAACCATTCCGCCATCAAGCTCAACGGCGTAAACACCAGGCATGGGTGAGGCGCTGACCGAGACAATTTTGCTTTGCGGCGCGGCCTGCTGCATACGCTGGCGAATTTGCGACTCCTCATTGCTGCCGGCATGTACCCACAGTGTGGTGGCGGCAACCGAAGTGGCAACGACAGCGGCAATGCCCCATTTTTTGATACGTTTTTGCATGCGACAGGCCTCTCAAAGAAAACATAGGTGCTTAACCATCTAGCAGGCGATGGCGTTGACGATAGCGCCCAAGCATACGAGAAACTAAGCGCGCCGTCAGCCTCGCGGATGATGCTGGGCGTGTAGTTGTTGCAGTCGCTCACGCGCCACATGCGTGTAGATCTGCGTGGTCGATAAGTCGCTATGACCGAGTAATAGCTGAATCACGCGCAGGTCGGCGCCATGATTAAGCAGATGTGTGGCGAAGGCATGGCGCAAGGTGTGTGGTGAGACGCTAGTGCTGATGTTCGCCAGTAAGGCATAGCGTTTAATCAGGTGCCAGAAATTCTCTCGCGTCATGCCGCTGCCACGCGCGGTGACAAACAACGCAGGCACGGAAATATCACGTGCTAACTCGACTCTCGCTTCGTTGATGTAGCGCTGCAACCAGATCACCGCATTTTCACCCATGGGCACCAAACGCTCTTTTTGACCCTTGCCCCTCACGCGTAGATAGCCCGCTTGCAAACTCAACGCCGCCAACGGCAAACCAACCAGCTCACTGACGCGCAGGCCACAGGCGTAGAGCAGCTCCAGCATGGCTTTGTCGCGCAGACCAATCGCAGTTTGCACATCTGGCACGGCGAGCAACGCATCAACATCGGCTTCCGATAAATCCTTAGGCAAGGAGCGCCCAATCCGCGGCGTATCGAGACCAATGGTGGGATCACTCACGACACTGCCGCGCGCCAGCAAACCCCGCCAGCAGTGGCGCAGCGCTGACTGCAAACGGGCGATGGAGCGTGGCGATTTCTGCATGACCTGTGTGCTGGCGAGATAGGCCGCGAGATCGTCAGTGGTCAATGCGGTAAGCGCCTTTGGTGCCGCCCAATTGGCCAACGCCGCGGTATCGCTGACATAGGCGCTGCGCGTATGCGGGCTCAGGCCTTCAGCCGCGAGCTGATGACGAAAGCTGGTGAGCGCGGCATCGGAGGCCAGCGGTAACAGTGGCAGTTCAGCAGTCATATTTTGCAGCTTTAATAGGAGTAGCTCAGTCTAAAGCCATTGTCTGAGATGAGCGAACGCATAAAAAAGGGGCTCGCAATGAGCCCCTTTTTTCCAACACCGGCAAGAAATTACTTCTTGCGTGGCGCCAGCTTCTCTTTGATACGTGCGGACTTGCCCGAACGATCGCGAAGGTAGTACAGCTTGGCACGGCGAACAGCACCGCGACGCTTAATTTCGATGCCAGCAACAACCGGCGAATGGGTTTGGAAAACACGTTCCACACCAATACCGTTGGAGATTTTACGCACCGTGAAAGCAGAATTCAGACCACGATTTTTGATCGCAATCACCACGCCTTCATAGGCCTGGAGACGCTCACGCTCGCCTTCTTTCACTTTCACCTGAACGACAACGGTGTCGCCAGGAGCAAACTTGGGGATGTCTTGTTTCAGCTGGCTGTTTTCAACAGCCTGTACTAATGGATGCTTACCGCTCATCGTCACTCTCCACTTCCGATCATAGAGGCTACTTGCGCATATGATCGATCATTGTGATGCACTCATCCGCTGTCAATATCAGCGTCATGGGCATCGCCTTGGGTCCAGAGGCTAAGGCGCATTCGACCCCCTCGAACACTACTAGCGGCATCTATTCGATGTCATCTAGCAGTCGTCGTTCTTCTCGGCTCAGCACACGCCCGACCAGCAAGTCGGGACGGCGCTCGCGGGTGCGATGCAGACTTTGCTGCAAACGCCAGCGCTTGATCGCGGCATGATCACCGCTGAGCAACACCGCGGGCACTCTATCGCCGTCATACACCTCAGGTCGGGTGTAGTGCGGACAATCCAGCAGCCCATCGGTAAATGAATCTTCAATAGCCGATGCCTCGGTATTTAGCACGCCAGGCAATAAGCGCGCTAAGGCATCCACTAACACCATCGCCGGCAGCTCGCCGCCGGATAACACATAGTCGCCTATCGACCATTCGGCATCGACATCGCGCGTAATTAAACGCTCATCGATACCTTCATAACGGCCGCAGAGCAAAATCAGGCCCTGCTGACCATGTGCAGCACTCAAGCGTTGCACATCGGGCTGCGTTAAACGCTGACCCTGCGGTGATAAATAAATCACCGGCGCCACCACACCGCGTGCGGCAGCCGCCTCACGCGCGGCGACAATGGCGCGGCGCAAGGGTTCAATCTGCATCACCATGCCGGGGCCGC
>JBDSQT010000104.1:0-2689 GCA_039929665.1 Paraperlucidibaca sp. | reverse complement strand
TAGCGCAGTCCGGTAGCGCGCCTGGTTTGGGACCAGGATGTCGGGAGTTCGAATCTCTCTACCCCGACCACTTTTTTAAAGCTTTGGTACTGCGCATTGCGCTCGTAGCTCAGCTGGATAGAGCATCGGCCTTCTAAGCCGAGGGTCGCAGGTTCGAGTCCTGCCGGGCGCACCAGTTGCGCAAATTATGTGGTGGCCGTAGCTCAGTTGGTAGAGTCCCGGATTGTGATTCCGGTTGTCGTGGGTTCGAACCCCATCGGTCACCCCACTCCCCCTTTTACTTTCGTTACTATCTAAATCGCCAGCTAATGCTGGTTTTTTATTGCCTATTTTTTCTATCTGACCGTTTGAGCAGGGTAATCATCAGCCCGAAAAATGCTAAGCCAACGATGGCTAGGCTGGCTCCGATGCCGGCAAATAAGTCTGGTGCTTTCATCATCGTGCTCATCAACGAGTCTTCGTAGTAGAAAAACCACTGGTGACCCACGGGAAATATCCAGCGGTGTAGCTGATAAAATACGGCTTCAAAGCCGGCGGCGAACAGCATTATGGTGATGAGCATTAGCACTAACAGTAACAATCCGCCCTGCCAGCGCCAGCGAATTTCATTAATGCGATGACGCATTAGCCACAAACCCAACGCTGTACTAGCAGCTATCCACACCAAGGCCTCGTAGAGGTGCTGCATGAGCACGGCGACATCGTGTAGATGCACGACCTCAGGCTCCCGCAGCAGCGCCTTACTTACGCCATTAACATCGGTAAAATGAATCTCGGAAAGGCCAGCGCCACCGGCATGTACTGCCTGCACGATGGCGTTAAACGCGGCTTGCTGATCCTCGGGCGTGATCGTATCGAAGCCTAAAATATAACGATTTTGCGGGCCGAACTCAGCGATTTGCGCGCGTAAATCTAGCCAGTCATACCACAGCGCATAGCCGTAATTAAGCTCAGCGTGCAGCCACCAACTCATGCCCATTGCTAACAGCAGCATGCCCGTAAGCACAGCAAACCAAGCCGTCTGATAGCGAAAAGGCATTAGCGCTCCAATTTGTACCAAAGCGCATAGAGCGCTGGCACAAAGAACAGGGTGATGGCCGTGCCAACCGCAATACCGCCAATAAGCACATAAGCCAAGGGGCCCCAGAAGCTATCGAAAGTGAGGGGGACAAAGGCAAATACAGCGGCAATGGCCGTCAGTACCACGGGTCGCGCGCGGCGTACGGCAGCCTCAATAACGGCCGTCACTGGCGGCATATTCGAGGCTAGGTTGTCGGCGACTTGTTGCGTCAAAATGAGCGTATTGCGCATCAAGATGCCGGCAAGGCCAATCAAACCGAGTAAGGCCACGAAGCCGAACGGCTGGCCAAACAAGAGTAGCGCCAAGACTGCACCAATAACGCCCAAGGGCGCGGTGGCAATGACGATAAACATGCCAACAAAATTGCGCATTTGCAGCATCACCAAAATCAGCATCAGCGCGACCATTAGCGGCTGCAGCTTTTGGATGGAGGCATCGGCCTTGCCCGACTGCTCCACGCTGCCGCCGATATCGATGCGATAGCCTGCTGGCAGGCGCTCACGTAGCGCCTCTGAGGCCTTCCAAATGGTCGCGGTCATGTCATTGGGCTGCACGTCTTTAACATCGGCATGCACGGCGATAAACGGCTCACGGTTATAACGCTTAAGCACCGGCTCTTCGTAACGCACGGTGACATCACCGACTTGCGCGAGCGGCACTTTGCGGCCATCCACTGAGCGTAGTTCAAGTCCGGCTAAACGCGCCTCCGAGCTGCTATGGCCTTTTGCCACCACTTCTACCAAGCGATTGTCTTTGCGCAACTGGGTGATGGGCCCACCTTCGAGCTCAAATTGCAGCTGACGTGCGACTTCGGCTGGCGTCAGGCCAATCAAACGCAGGCGCTCAATGTCCATGCTGACATGCAAAATCGGCGCGCGCTCATCCCACTCTAGGTGCGGGTCACGAATCGCCGGATTAGCTGCCATGACTTCGCGCAATTCTTTAGCGATGCCACGCAGTACCTGCACATCGGGGCCGACTACGCGAAAGCTCACTGGCCAGGTCACCGGTGGGCCATAGAGCAGGCTAGAGACACGCACACGCGCTTCTGGGAACTCGCCCTCATCGATGTGCTTTTGCAAGGTTGCGATGATGGTGTCGCGGTCAGCTTTGTTGTGACCCACGGCGACCATTTTCGCGAAGGCAGGGTCAGGCTGCTCGGGCAAAATCGAGATAAAAAAGCGCGGTGCGCCACCACCCAAATAGGTCGATAACGTGCTGACCTCAGGCATGTCATGCAAAATCGCTTCGAGCTTGCGCGCAGTCTTGTCGGTGGCAGCAATCGACGTGCCCTGCGGCATAGAAATGCTGATCATTACTTCCGGACGATCAGAGCTTGGGAAAAACTGCTTCTCCACGACTGTCGCCATGGCAATAATGGCCAACACTAATACACCGAGTGTGGCTAAGACGACTTTGCCGCGATGCACCACGCAGCGACTGACCCAAGCACGCAGGCGCTCGTAGCCCGGCGTATCGTAGGGCGAATGGCCCTCGACATGCTTGGGCTGCGGCAACATCTTCACACCCAAATAGGGCGTGAAGGTCACCGCGACCAGCCATGATGCCGAGAGTGAAATACCCAGCACCCAGAAAATATTGCCGGTG
>JBDSQT010000103.1:0-6770 GCA_039929665.1 Paraperlucidibaca sp. | reverse complement strand
CCGGTACGCATACGTTCGCGGAGACAATCACGCGTCTCACCAGAGGCGACATAGACCTGCCAGGGTTGCACATTACAGTTCGATGGTGCGGCCTGCGCCAGCTCAAACACCGAGCGCAAGACATCATCAGATACGGACTCCGGTAAATAACCGCGTACCGAGCGGCGCTGAGTGATGGCATCAAAAGCAGAGAGAGAGTGCGGCGATGTAGCGATCGACATAAAGCGCTCCTAAATAGTGAAAATAGCGATGAGCTGTTACAGCGTTTTACCTTATGACAACACGCTTGCACAGCACCGCCGCGGCTTCGTTTGTTAGTGTAGTGATCTGGGATAACTCGCGCGAGTGACTATGTGGTCGTTTATATCGCGTTGGCGCCAAAAAGCGGCCTCTGTGAAGCAACAACATGCGCTAAATGCCGCCGTGATCCATGGTTCAACTACCGTGGCGATTATTGCTACGCGGCCGGATGGTGTGATCACACTATTTAATAGCGGCGCGGAGGCTATGTTCGGCTATCGCGCTAGTGAGATAGTGGGTTTTAAAATACCAGAGCAGTTCCATGATGGCGACGAAGTGCTAGATCATAGTCGAGCCCTTGAGTTGGAGTTTGGTGAGTCGGTTAGTGGCTTTGATGTTTTTGTCTACCTGGCCAAGCGCATAGGGCATGAGACCAAGGCGTGGACCGTTATCCATAAAAATGGCACGCGCCTGCGCATCAATTTAACCGTCACTGCGCTACACAATGCGCAAGGTCAGATTACCGGCTACATGGGTATCGCTAACGATATTTCCGCATACTCAGCGCTTGAAGACGAGCTCAGCATCAGCCAATTAAGCTTCTTAAATGCGTTTGCCACGGCGGCGCATGGCATGGCGATCGTGGCACCCAACGGCCAATGGCGTGATGTCAATATTTCGCTCTGCGAAATGATGGGTTATAGCCACGCAGAGATGCTTGCCAGTGATTTCCAAGGTATTACCCATCCGGATGATTTAGCAGAGGATCTGGCACTCGTGCAGCGCTGTTTGGCGGGCACCAGTTCATCGTATCAATTGGAGAAGCGCTATTTGCATCGTGATGGGCATATTGTGTATGCCCTGTTGAGCGTGTCGTTGGTTCGTGATCGTGAGCAGCAACCCTTGTATTTTGTTTCGCATATTCAAGATTTGACTGCTCGACATGTTGCCGAGCAGCGTCTGCGTGAGCGTGAGCAGCAACTGCAAACCGTAGTCGATGCGGTAGTCGATGCCATCATTACGATCAGCGCGACGAGCCATATTGAAAGCTTCAACCATGCTGCCGAGGAGCTATTTGGCTATCCGGAAAACGAAGTGCAAGGTCGGCCAGTAAGTTATTTATTAGCCGAGACCTCGCGTATGCAGCGCCATGCACTGTTTGCGTTGTTTGCGGCATCTGAGCAAGAGCGCGGGCCATTAGATGCCTTGCCTGAAATCGAGGGGCAGCGGGCCGATGGCAGTCGCTTTTGGATGGAGGTGCAAATAGCCCAACTTACGCATTTGGCGGAGCCTAAACAGGTGGCGGTAGTGCGCGATATTACTGAGCGTCGCCGTGTTGAGCGTATGAAAGAGGAGTTTATCTCCACTGTTAGTCACGAGTTACGCACGCCGCTGACCGCGATAGCGGGCTCTTTGGACTTGGTGGTGGCGGGAGCATTAGGTGATCTCAATGATGAGCAAATGCAGCTACTGACCATCGCGCAGCGCAATAGTCAGCGCTTGGGCTCTCTCATCAACGACTTATTGGATATGGACAAGTTAGTTTCAGGCAGCATTGAGGTGAGCGTTGCTGCTCATGATTTAGCGCCTATCCTTGAAGAAAGCATGAGCTTAAACGCCAGCTATGCCGCACAGTTTGACGTGCGATATCGCTTATATGGCAGCTCGTTGGCGGAGGTAATGGTCGATGCTGCACGATTGCAGCAGGTACTGGCGAATTTCCTGTCGAATGCCGCAAAGTTTTCACCCGAGGGCTCGGACGTTGATATTGTTGTTGAAGATCGAGGGCTTTATACGCGTATTTCTGTACAGGATTGCGGGCGGGGTATTCCTGAGGCGAAATGGCCGAAGCTCTTTGCTAAGTTCTCTCAGCTCGACTCATCGGATACTCGTCAGCGCAATGGCACGGGCTTAGGGCTTGCCATTACCAAAGCATTAGCTGAGCAGATGCAGGCGCGTGTCGGTTATATGCCACGAGAGCCGCAGGGTTCGATGTTCTATATTGACCTCTTGAAGACAACGAAAGTGCCACAGGCCGTGACCTGAACCGCACAGGGTTTGCGGAATTGGCCTAGTTGCGTGGTTAAGCTAGGCATAAGCTCAGTCAATGAAGACAGCCCTGTTAAAGTCAGCAAGATCCCTACAGCAGATATTGCTAGTAGATGATGAGCCCGATATTCGAGCTCTAGTGAGTCTAATTCTGCAGCGCTTAGGTGGTTTCACCGTGCGCTCAGTATCGTCTGGTCAGGCGGCCTTAGACAGTTTGCGCGAGGGCTTTACGCCCGATATTATTTTGCTTGATGTCATGATGCCAGGCATGGATGGTGTGAAAGTGCTCGCTGCAATGCGCGCGATGCCGATAATAAAACGACTACCCATTTGCTTTTTAACCGCCAAAATTCAGCCCGCCGACATTGCACGCTGGCGCGCCTTGGGCGTCGATGATGTGCTTGCAAAGCCGTTTATCCCAGCTAAACTCGTTGAGCAAGTTCGGAGCTGCTGGGAAAATGTCAAACGAGATAGACCTTGAGCATGATGAGGAGTGGCTGGCGCTAATTGCCGGCTTTCGTACGCACTTTTGGCAGGTACGAGTTCCTGAGCTGTTAATCGCATGGGCTGAAGCGCGTGTCTTGCCGCTTGGTCAGTGGACTAGTGAGTTAAAGCGCGCCATTCATGGTATCGCCGGATCGGCAGGCCTCATAGGCTATGAGGCTATCGGTAACGAAGCACGCTCGGTTGAGCAAGCGTGGGACTCCAAGAAACTAAGCACAGAGGCGCTCACCGGCCTCATCGATGCTTTTGCGCAACATGTCGCTGAGTTAGCCAATGATCCTCAATAACACCAAGCTCCCCGGAGGCTATGGTGCGAAGTCGCATAATTATTTGACGGATAGCCCCGCCGATGTTGAGAGCGCCAGTAATAACGAAAACTGGTAAGTTGGTATTTAAATAATATAACGAAGGTGTGGCGATGTTTGACTATGTCATTGTCGGTGGTGGCTCGGGCGGCTGTGCGTTGGCAGGGCGCTTAAGTGAAGATCCATCGGTGAGTGTGTGCTTGTTGGAAGCCGGTGATGGTGGCACGGGCGTGTTGGTCGAAGCGCCAGCGGCAACAGTAGCCATTCTGCCGACAAAGATTAAAAACTACGCCTTCGAGACGGTTCCGCAAGCCGGACTAAATGGCCGCAAAGGCTATCAGCCGCGCGGCAAAACATTAGGTGGCTCATCGGCGATTAATGCCATGGCCTATATTCGTGGTCATCGCGATGACTACGATCAATGGGCGGCCATGGGTAATGCCGGTTGGAGTTACGATGAGGTGCTGCCGTATTTTCGTCTGAGTGAGCACAACGAGCGCTTTAATGATGAGTTTCACGGCCAGCACGGGCCGCTCTGGGTCAGTGATTTACGCACTGACAACCCGGTCCATGCGCGCTATAAAAAAGCCACAGAGCAGGCCGGATTTAAATGGAATGACGACTTCAATGGTGCTGATCAAGAGGGTATTGGTCTCTATCAAGTCACGCAAAAAGACGGTCAGCGCTGCAGTGCCGCACATGCCTATGTGCTGCCCGTAGTAGATCAACGCCCAAATCTGACCGTGGAGATTAAAGCGCAGGCACTGAAGATTCAGTTTGAAGGTAAGCGTGCCGTGGCCGTGGAGATTGTGCAAAACGGCAAAAAGCGCATGATATGTGCCAGTAAAGAAGTCATTTTAGCCGCTGGGGCGTTTCAAACGCCGCAATTGTTAATGCTTTCAGGTGTTGGGCCGGCGACTGAGTTAGCGAAGCATGGCATCGCTTTAGTGAAAGACCTGCCAGGTGTCGGGCAAAACCTGCATGATCATCCGGATTTTATTTTTGGCTATAAAACCAAAAGCCTAGATGCGCTTGGCGTCTCTCTTAAAGGCAGCTTCAAGATGCTCAAGGAGATTCAGCGCTACCGTAAGGAGCGGCGCGGTGCCATCACGTCGAACTTTGCCGAAGGCGGTGGGTTCTTGAAAATCAGTCCCGATAGCGACAAACCTGATGTGCAGCTGCATTTTGTGGTGGCCTTGGTCGATGACCATGCGCGCAAGTTTCACGCGGGTCACGGCTTCTCCTGTCACGTTTGTCTATTGCGCCCGAAAAGCCGTGGCAGCGTGACGTTGGCGAGTGCCAACCCACTCGATGCGCCACTGATTGATCCCGCATTTTTCCAAGATCCCGATGATGTGGAAAAGCTGATGGCGGGCTATAAGCTCACGAAAAAGCTCATGGATGCGCCGGCCTTGGCGGAGCTGTTTACCAAAGATATGTTCACTGCTGATGTGAAAACGGATGATGACATTCGCCAGATATTGCGGGATCGCTCAGATACCGTGTATCACCCGGTCGGCACCTGCAAAATGGGCCTTGATGATCTCGCGGTGGTTGACCCCGAGCTGCGCGTCCATGGCCTGCAAGGCTTACGCGTCGTTGATGCCTCGGTGATTCCGACAATTATTGGTGGTAACACCAATGCGCCGACCATGATGATTGCCGAGCGTGCCTATGACCTGATCACTGGTCGTTCGCGAGTAAACGCATAAGCACCGCTCATCAAGTCGGCATTGTCGGTGCCGGCGGCATTAGTGCTTTCAATGATGGCCGGCGCTCAAACACCAGTACGCCGTTGGGGATACTCACCTCAGCTAACTTCTGACTGATCCACACATGCGCCGTGGGCTTAAACTGAAACGGCGCTCGTAGTGCCTTGCCATTCACGGCGATACTGCCCTGCAGGGCATCGACGACGACGTATATGAAGTCGCCGCAGGCAGTGCAGTAATGGTTGTGCTTGGGCTGACCTGAGCCGCCAATAGCCTGTTCATCGCGTGATTCGCCGCTAATGGTATTGGCTTCAGAGGCGAAAAATACGCAGGGCATAAATGGCTCAGCGCTGGCCTCGCGGCAATCATTGCAGTGGCAGACTAGCTGCATCATAGGCGCTTTCGTAAAGCTCAGGCTGAGTTGGCCGCAATGGCAGCTGGCGTGGTACGTAGTCATGTGAAGCATCCTCTGAGGTGCGAACTACCCATCGTGTGGCGCTAGTACTTCTGCAGCGCGCAGGTGCTTATCTTTGCTTAAGCTACTGAAAAGCACGCACAGTAATTTTGTGGTTAAAAGCCATTGCATAGGGCATCGTAGGAAATCACCTAGGTGCACTGATAAACTGTTGGTCAGCAAAGTTTGAGATTTTACTATGAAAAAAAACGTTGAATGGAAAGTCGAACATAAACAAGACGGCAGGTACTACTTGATCGAGCGTGAGAGCGGTGGTTCACGGTGGGAGGATGTTCGAAAGCGTGGTCTATTCGGTAATTTGGATAAAGCACAATTCCAAGTCTCATTAGACGCATATGAGAAGAAACTCGCGGCCACCAGAGTGACCGTAGTAGCTGTAGAGTGGCCTTGATAGTAGGCGCGTGTATTGCCAAAGTGGTGGAGCATGGCCCGGGTGTGACAAGTCCCTCATTCCGCTACCGATTGGGCTATTCAAGATGCCGCTAATTCTGGCGTGGGCTCGTACAGATGTTGTTTTCGTCCATGACGAGGCTAATGTATAGCGTCGAAAGGCCGGATCTTGCGTGATGTTAGCGCGGCTCATCAATTGCTAGCAGCTCAAACGCACCTATTGAGGTGTGTTTTGTGTTCTAATAGGCTGAATTCTGTGTTTGTAATGGTGATAGCAAATACTGAATTACATTTTTCACCATAGTATGAAAGAGAACGTTATGAGCAAAGGTACAGTTAAGTGGTTCAATGCAGACAAAGGTTTCGGCTTCATTACTCCAG
Organism: Paraperlucidibaca sp.; assembly: GCA_039929665.1. Lineage (GTDB taxonomy): Bacteria > Pseudomonadota > Gammaproteobacteria > Pseudomonadales > Moraxellaceae > Perlucidibaca. The sequence goes on along the minus strand of JBDSQT010000103.1, from coordinate 714 downwards.
AAGACGGAAGCAAAGATCTGTTTGTTCATCATTCTGAAATTCAAGCAGGCGGTGCTTATGCAACGCTGAATGATGGTCAGGCTGTAGAGTTTGAAGTAGGTCAGGGCCAAAAAGGCCCATGTGCAAATAAAGTGGTTGCACTTTAAGTCTTAGCACATAGCAAGTCGTTGATGTGGGGCCCGCTAACGCGGGCTCCACAGCTTCTTCGCTAGCGCTAGTTACACCAGCTTTATTGACTAAAAAATGTAGCTCTTGGCAAATAGCCAGTCTAACAACTCAGCCAAACACATATCTTATGTTGAGGTGACAGTCATGGAAAAACCTATCCATTCGTTAACTGCATTATTTGATCAATTAGGGCTAGAGAGTACAGAAGCCGGCATCAATAGCTTCGTAAAGAAACACTGTCCACTGCCAGGTGGCACAGAATTGCACAAAGCATCCTTCTGGAATGTTTCACAAGCATCATTGTTGAAGCAGAAGTTAGACGAAGATGCGGACTGGGTTGAGATCGTCAATCAACTCGATGTCATGCTGCGCTGAAGCAGCCAGTATCAACCCTATGAATCGCACCCAGCGCAAAGCCATTTCGTTCATCATGAGCGTAGTTTTGACCGTTTTTTCTCTGTGTCAGGTTCAGGCGTTGGCGTCGATCATGCCAGCAACTGCCACTGAGCAGACCATTAGTGCGCCGACAGCGATGTCGGATTGCCA
>JBDSQT010000102.1:0-9868 GCA_039929665.1 Paraperlucidibaca sp. | reverse complement strand
CGGCTCCAACGTACTGAGCTACTTACTCTTTGAAACGGACTACACGCAAGCACTGATGGCATTGGGCTACCGCGAAACGCGTGCGCGAGAGGTAGAGTTACGCGAATTTTTACGCCCCGCTGATGCGCCACCGAGCAATGTGTATAACTTGCGCCGCGATGGTCAGCGGACCTCTTAAGTCAGGTTAACGCGGCAATCAGCTGCCGCGCGCCTAAGCCTTCACTCAGTCGCTTTAGGCTTAGGCTGACGGCGACGCTGCAAGCCTTCTTGTGCCGTTGACGCCACCAAGCGACCATCACGCGTGTAAATCAAACCCCGGTTCATGCCCTTAGCGGCTGAGGCTGACGGTGCATCCATGTGGTAATACAGCCACTCATCCATACGTGCTTCGCGGTGAAACCACATGGCGTGATCGATGCTCGCGCACTGCATTTCCGGCTGCATAAAATGCGCTGCATGCGGCAGCATGGCCGTGCCCATCAAGGCGAAATCAGAAGCGAAGGCCAACATGCATTGATGCAAAAATGGGTCATCTGGCAAGGTCATCTGTGCCTTCATCCAATGCCCGCGTACCGGTTCTTGCGGCTTTAAATCAAATGGATTCACTGGGTTTATCGGACGCAACTCAATGGGCCGCTCCACCTCTAACCACGCGCGATGCTTTTCCGGCACGTAGGGCGCGATCATGCGGCGCAGATCAAGCTCGCTGGTATAGGCCTCAGGACCTTCCACCTCTGGCATCGGGAACTGATGGTCATAGCCTGGCTCATCGCGAGAAAACGAGGCCATCATGGTAAAAATAATCTCACCAAACTGAATGGCTTTGACGGTGCGCGTGGTGAAGCTGCGACCATCGCGCACGCGCTCAACCGAATAGACAATCGGTGATTTCGGGTTGCCTGGGCGTAAAAAGTAGGCATGCAGCGAATGCGCCAACAGATTGTTGTCCACCGTGCGGCCAGCGGCCATTAGGGCCTGACCCAGGACCTGACCACCAAAGACATTGTGGCCAAAGTAGTCGTGGCTACGGCCGCGAAACAGGTTCACCTCGAGGTTTTCCAGATCCAACAGCGCCAATAACTCTTGCATCACCACAGACATTGCATACTCCTTCGGTCAGTTCAACGCCGCAATTTCGACAAAATGCTGATTGCCATGCGTGCGTTTGTTCGGCTTTTGTTACACTCAGGCACGATTTTAACGCGTCACTGTCCAGTTTAGACGCACGATTTTGCACAGGATGCCTGCATTATGCTGAGATTTCTCGGTCTAGATCGCCTTTTACGACTTATCACCCGCAGCCTGATGTACCTCTGGGTTCGCGTGCAGGTCTCACCCCACGACCTCGAGCTCTTAGGCATAGACCCCAATCGGCCTATTTGCTATGTCCTGCAAAATCGCCTGCTATCGAGCGTGTTGGTCCTAGAAACCGAGATGCATAACCTCGGCATGCCTCGGCCTTTAAGTTCGATGCGGCGTTTTGGCCTGCGCGAAAAGCATTCGCTGATTTGCCTAACGCAGGAGCATCGCAATCCGCTGGTGAAGCCACGACACGCACACTCACCGCGTTTAGTGTCGCTGATGGATTCAGTGTTTGAAGACTCTACGCTCGATGTACAGCTGGTGCCGGTGACCATCCTCTGGGGCCGCTCGCCCGACAAAGAGAGCTCGTGGTTGAAAGTGCTATTTGCTGACTCGTGGGCTACACCCTCCGCGCTTAAGCAATTCATCACGATTATGCTGCATGGTCGGCAAACCATTTTGCGCATGAACCCGCCAATTTCATTGCGCCAGCTCTGCGATGACACACAAAGCAGTGAGCGTAGTCTGCGCAAAGTCTCGCGCGTGCTGCGTGTGCACTTTCGTCGTCAACGCAACGCCGCCATTGGCCCCGATATGTCGCATCGCCGCACCATGCGCAGCGAAATTATCTCATCCGATGTCGTGCAAGCCGCCATCGCCAAAGAAATGCAGACTCGTGATGTCACTCGCGATGTCGCAGAAGCGCGTGCGCGCATCTATGTTAACGAGATCGCCTCGGACTACTCCTACCCCGTTGTTCGCTTTTTTGAGCTATTTTTAAACTGGCTGTGGACGCGTTTGTACAACGGCGTCACGGTAAATAACTTCGAAGTTATCGAGCAGCATGTCGCCGATTATGAAATCATTTATGTGCCCTGCCACCGCAGTCACATCGACTATCTACTGCTGTCTTATGCGGTTTTCAGTCGTGGCTATATGGTGCCGCATATCGCTGCTGGCGCTAACTTAAACTTGCCCGTGGTGGGCAGCTTACTGCGCCGTGCCGGCGCGTTCTTTTTACGCCGCACCTTCAAAGACAACTTTCTTTATGGCGCCGTGTTTAACGAATATCTGCATCAGATCTTAAGCCGTGGCTACCCCATGGAGTATTTCGTCGAAGGTGGCCGTAGCCGCACAGGGCGCTTACTACCCGCTAAGCTCGGCATGATTAACATGACGTTGCGCAGCTATCTGCGCGACCACAAACGGCCACTAGTATTTGTTCCAGCCTATATTGGCTATGAAAAACTGATGGAAGGCGGCACCTATATTGGTGAGATGCAGGGTCGTCCAAAAGAAAAAGAAAACCTATTTTCACTGCTGATGTCGATTCGCAAACTGAAAAAAGTTTTTGGCCGCGTGCATTTAAGCTTTGGCGCGCCCATCTACTTAAATGAGCATCTCGATGCACATATGCCGAACTGGCGCACCGATGGCCCAGACGCCGCTGACTCTGATGCTTTTGCACCCACGTCATTGGCACTCGGTATGGCCATTAGCACCGGCATCAATGCCAGCGCGGTGGTCAACCCGATCAACTTAATCAGCTTAGTGCTGCTCTCCACGCCGAAGCATGTCATTGATGAAGATCAGCTCGCCGAGCAGGTCGCGCTGTACAAGTCACTGCTAGCCGCCGTGCCCTACACTGAGCGCGTGACGCTGACTGAGCTTGATGGCCCCGCTATGGTGGCCTATGGCGAAGAGCTGAAAATTCTGCAACGCCGCAAACACCCGCTCGGTGACTTGCTGTATTTGCACGAAGAAGAAGCGGTGTTGATGACCTATTTTCGCAACAACACCTTGCATTTGTTTGCCCTGCCATCGCTGATCGCGGTGCTATTGCTGCAACGCGGCGACATCTCCGATGAGGAGCTGCTGCGGCGTGTGCGATCGGTCTACCCATTCCTAAAGTCTGAGCTATTTTTACGCTGGAATGATGATGAGCTAGCCGAGGTAGTGGCGCAGTATATCGACGCCATGATTGCCTTAGAGCTGGTAACACGCACTCGCTCTGGCTGCTTGGCGCCACCGAAAGTCAGCAGTGAGCATTATGCCCGCCTACATATTTTAAGCCGTGGCCTGCGCCAAACCTTGGTGCGCTACCACATGACCGTGACTATTTTGAACCAGCGTGGCACCGGCAAGCTGACCCAGCAACAACTCGAAGAGCTCTGCCATTTGCTCGCTCAGCGCTTATCGTTTGTCCGTGAGTTCAGCGCTCCGGAATTCTTCGATAAAGGCTTATTTAAAGGCTTCTTGGATACGCTGAAAACCTTGGGCTTTATTCAAGTCTGCAGCCAAGGCACCTTGAGCTTCGACAAGCGTCTCGATGGTCTCGCACAGGAAGCGTTGGAGGTACTGCCGAGCGGCATTCGCCAAGCCATCCTGCAAGTGACGCTGATTACGGATGAGGAAGTGAACACTGCGCTTGAGGCACTTGAGGCTAGTAAAGAGCGCAAAAAGCAGCGCGCAGCGACCGCCAAGAGCAATGCCTAAGCAACTGAGCAAAGGCGGCTTAGCTAGTACAGCGCCTTCGGCGTGTAGAGATCAAAACGGCTACTTTGGCCAAGCATGCGCTGATGCGGCTCTTCGCCATTTAAATCGGGAGCGATGCGGGGGCGTTTGACCACGACACGCTTGCTGGCAACCGCGCGGGCCAGATCCAACAACGCATCGGCGTCTGTATCGCTACCGACGACATGGCGAAATGCCCACATATCCTTTTTCACTTTGGCAGATTTATCGCGATGTGGAAACATCGGGTCTAAATACACTACCTCTGGCCTTGCCTCGACCGGTAGTAACAGCTTCGCCTGTAATACGGCTTGCGCATCATCGGCGAGTAGCTGCATGTGCTCGGCAGTAGCAGCGAGCTGTAGGTCTAGACGGGCACGACGCAGACCATCCGCCAGTAAGGCGTGGACCAATGGCACGCGCTCAACCATTTCCACTTGTGCGCCTAATGAGGCCAGTATCCAACTATCACGGCCGAGACCAGCGGTAGCGTCGAGCACACGCGGCGTCGCGCCTTTGCGCAGACCACAGGCGCGCGCAACAGCCTCTCCAGCACCATGCCCATGACTGATGCGACGCTGCAGAGCGGCATCGGCAAAATCGACGCGCACAGGCCCGGGCAGCGGCTTCTCTAAGGTCTGCAAAGCTAAGCCGTCAGCATCATAAATCAGCACCGATTCGGCCTTAGCGGCAGAATGTTCTGATACTGAAGCATCACCATCAAGCTCATTAGGCCGCGCTTGTAGGCCTGCAAATAATCGCCGCCGATGCTGATTAAACTCACGTGCGGCGAGGTGCTGCTCAGGCCACGCGGCATGAAACATTGCACCTAGCGACTCAGCATAGACCCGCGCTACGTCGGCGTGAGTCTGCTCTAGGCAGTACAGCGCTAGGCTCATGACTGCCAGTTAATCCAGCCGGCACCTGCCGTAGCAAAAATGAATAGGCCAAAGGCGATGCGATACCACGCGAACACGGCAAAGCCATGCGTTGAAACAAATGCCACCAAGGCTTTGACTACCCACGCAGCCACCAAAAACGCAGCGACAAAGCCAATAGCAAAGACCGGAAAGTCCGCCAAAATGAACTCATGACGATGCTTGAACACCGAATACACCGTGGCGGCCACCATGGTTGGCACGGCTAAAAAGAAGGAAAACTCAGTCGCGGTTTTACGCGACAGGCCAAAGAGCAAGCCGCCAATGATGGTCGCACCGGAGCGCGAGGTGCCGGGCACCATGGCCAAGCACTGCGCAAAGCCGACTTTCAAGGCATCCTGCCAGCGCATTTCATCGACATCGTCTACGCGCACCACATGCTCACGGCGCTCGGCCCAGAGAATGATCAGACCACCTAAAATGAGCATAAAGGCGACAACAAATGGGCTAAATAAATAATCACGAATAATGCCAATGGCGAAGAAGCCAATGATTGCGGCAGGTAAAAATGCCACTAAGATATTTATAACAAAGCGCGTAGATACTGGCTCGCGGCTAAATAGACCGGTGCTCACGCGCACCAGACGCTCACGATAATCCCAACACACCGCCAAGATGGCGCCAAGTTGAATGGCGATTTCAAACACCACACGCTTATCGTGGGTCCAAAAGTTCATCAGCTCGCCAGCAAGAATCAAATGCCCGGTGCTGGAGATGGGTAAAAACTCGGTGAGGCCCTCAATGATGCCCATCACCAAGGCTTGAAAATACAGTAAGTAATCCATCGAAAGTCCTAGCTGAGCGAAGTAATAGCGGCCGCCGAATAGGCGGCATAAAATGCTGGTGGCATGCGGCGAATACGGCCTTGGGCAATATCGACACAGACGAAATGGGTGCGGCCGCGGAATACCGTTTGGCCATCGCGCTGACGAATAAACTGATAGCAGCGGTGCGTAGAAAGCTTATCAACCTCGGTCAGCCAGGTGGCCAAGATTAATTCATCATCGAGGTGCGTGGGCAATACATACGAGAGCTCGTGCTTACGCACTACCATGCCATGGCCGGCAGCCTCGTATTCGTCTGGGCCTAGACCTAAGGCACTCGAATGCGACCACGCCACATCCTCAAGCCATTGTAAATAAACTACATTATTGGTATGTCGCATGACATCAATGTGTCTAGCTAAGACCCGTACGCTAACGGTATGCGGCTGCGGATAATCGAAGCTCAACTCGCTCATACCTGCCGACCGGGTAATTTTTTCCAGACATTATCGCGTAAATACACCGGCAAGGCCTGTTCAGGTGCGCGCGCTGGGTTGCTCGCGAGATACTTGCCGGCGAGGCCGGCAACATCGACAGCGCTGGGCGCAAGTCCCGGCCATTGCTGGCTGACCGGCAGCTGCGCGGCTAATACATCGCCATAGCTGCCCCACCCGCTACCGACACCGACGCGCTCAAGGCTAGTCGTGAGCCACGCCTCAGGCAGTGCGTCGGGTTTGCACACCACTACTGGCGCGCTGGGCTGCATCCAGCCATCGACCAAATGAAACACGCCGGCATAAATCTCACCCATGCGAGCATCGAAACAGGCCATAACATCCGTCACGCCGTGTTCGCGACTAGCCGCCTGTGCCAATGTTTGCAGGCTGCAAATTCCGACCATGCCAAGGTTTGCACCAAACGCTAAGCCCTGCGCCACCGAGGCGCCAATACGCACCCCAGTGAAGGCGCCAGGACCATTAGCGTAAGCAATGGCATCAAGCTCGTTTAAAGACCATCCGGACTCACCAAGCAGCTCATCGACCATCGGTAAGATGCGCCGAGTTTGCTCACGTGGGGCAAACTCATGGCGGAAAATAAGCTCGCCTGATACGGTCGATAACAGCGCTACCGAGCAATACTCGGTGGTGGTTTCTAAGGCCAGCAGCTTCATGTGTGTGCAGGCTCCAAAGCATTAATAAATTCAAAAAATTCAGTCACGGCAGCCATATCTCGGGTTCTACGCATCGGCGGCAGGCTTTGCAAAAACAGCTGGCCATAGGGCCGGCCCACCAAGCGAGGATCACAAACCATCAACACACCCGTGTCGAGCACATCCCGAATTAAGCGTCCGGCACCCTGTTTCATGGCAATAATGGCCGATGGTAGCTGATAGGCAGTGAACGGATTTTTTCCGCGCGACTTATAGGCATCGAGCCTAGCGGCCATCACCGGATCACCCGGCGAGGCGAACGGCAGTTTATCAATAATCACTAGCGATAGCGCCTGCCCGCGCACATCAACGCCCTCCCAAAAGGCACCTGTGGCCAACAACACGCACTGCTCAGTGCTGGCAAAACGGCGCAATAGCTCAGCTTTGGGCTGCGTGCCTTGCACGAGAAAAGTGAAGTCGAGCTGCTTCGGCAGCCATTCGGCGGCCTCTCGTAGCGCACGATGCGAGGTAAATAAGAAAAACGCGCGGCCTTTGCTAGCCTCAAGTACCGGCACTGCCGCTTTTAGTACAGCCTTGGTGTATTCCATCGAGCCCGGATCGGGCAGTCCGCGCGGCACATAAAACAAGGCTTGCTGCTCATAGGCAAACGGACTTGGCAATTGAATCGCTTCAATATCATCGCGCAGGCCGAGCTGCTGGCGGATATGGCGAAAATCTTCGCGCACCGCCAAGGTCGCCGAGGTGAATACCCAGGCCATCGGCTCTTGATCGATGAGCGCGCGAAATGGCTGCGACACCTCCAGCGGTGTCCATTGCAAGACAAAGCCTTTGCGGAACGTTTCGAACCAATGCACTTGGTTATCTGGGGTCTCACCGGTGAGCTCTTCAAAAGCGTTGCCCAGCTCCTCGGCGCGGCGGTGGCAGCTTTCCAAGCCTTTGCTACGATCCTTCAAGACCGCTAAGGCATCAAGCAATGCTGAAAGCCCTAAATTTACTGCGGCAATAGCTGCGGGCATTTCCGTGAGTTCACATACTTCTGCCCAGACGCCTTTGCGCGAATCTTCGCCGAGCTGCAAACGAAAGTGCGCTAGCCGATTTTCGATGGTCGATACCAAGTCATTAGCACCGCGTAAGTCGCCACCGGCAGCTAAAATCTCTCGCAAGGTATCGGCCAGCAAGTCGTTAATCTGACGCGACGATAGACTCTGGCCAAAGAACATCGCCGCTGTTTCTGGCAACTGATGCGCCTCGTCGAAAATCACCGCATCAACCGCTGGCAGCAACTCCCCAAAGCCACGATCTTTTAGGGCTTTATCGGCAAAAAATAAATGATGGTTAACCACGATAATGTCAGCTTCGGTGGCCTGCTCTCGCGCTTTCATTAGCGGGCAGTCATCGATTTTCGGACACTCTTGACCCAAGCAGTTATCCGCCGTGCTGGTCACCAAGGGCCAGACTGTCGAATCCTCGGCAATGTCGATGAGCTCGGCAATATCGCCCAATTGTGTTTTACCCGCCCAGGCTGCCACACGCTGCAAATCATGCACCGTTTGCTTACTCTCCAGCTCACCTTCGGCTAGATGCTGCGCTAAGCGATAAGGGCAGAGATAGTTGCTACGGCCCTTCAGTAACGCGGTGCGAATGGGCCTGCCCAGTAGCGCGCGTACTTGCGGTAAGTCACGATGAAAGAGCTGATCTTGCAGATTACGCGTGCCGGTTGAGATCAGTGTTTTTTGTCCCGACAGCACCGCCGGCACTAAGTATGCAAAGGTTTTACCCGTACCCGTGCCAGCCTCGACCAAAAGCTGCGACTTCGCTTTCAGCGTCTTCTCGACCGCCAAAGCCATCGCCACTTGCGGCGCTCGCGGCTGATAGCCAGGGACTTTCTCAGCGAATGGACCATCGGCTCCGAGGGCGTGACGCACGTCCAAGGCCGTCATTGCTTCACCTGCATGGTGCGGCTCCTTGAGTTCAGTGACGCGCACCTCATGCCAAGCTTAGGCATTAAGTCGCGCGTGAACTAAGTAAAGCAGCTGAGACCGTGCTTTGCTCACTCAAAATCGCTGCTAACCGTGGTGCCAGCAGCGCCTGCATCATATCGATATGCAACTCACTGGCGTTCAGCGCATCAATATAGGCATAGCGCCCACCACCAGCCTGTTGAAATATCTCGCGATTCTCTTCTGCAATCTCTTCCAATGTCTCCAAGCAGTCCGCCGAAAACGCGGGGCAAATCACATCCACCGACGCTAGCTTTTGCTCACCCCAGGCTTTCAGTGTGGTATCGGTATACGGCTTAACCCACTCTTGCAGACCAAAGCGTGACTGAAAGCTCACACACCATTGCTCATCGCTCAGGCCTAGCTCACGCACCACTGCTGCTGCAGTTGCACGGCAATGCAGCGGATAGGGATCGCCTTTATCAGCATAAGGCTGCGGTATGCCATGAAACGAAAAGAGCAGTTTCTCAGCCTGCCCCTGTGTCGCCCAGTGCGTTTTCACTGACTCGGCCAGCGCGTGAATATAGTGCGGGTGGGTATGGTAATCGCGAATAATCTGCAGCGCTGGCAAACGCCGTTGCTTAGGGATCCAGCGGGCAATTTGGTCGTACAGCGGCCCGGTCGACGTCGCCGAGTATTGCGGAAATAACGGCAGCACCACCCAATGATCAATGCCCTGCTTATGGCAGTACGCCATGGCATCACGCAACGATGGCTCGCCGTAGCTCATGGCGGGTAAAACCTGCACATCGAGCGCGGGAAACGCGGCTGAGACCCGAGCTTGCAGCGCATCAACTTGCGCCAATAAGGTGGCACGCATCGGCGACTCATCGGTCCAAATGCTGGCATAAGCCTTGGCGACACGCTTTGGCCGCAAGGGCAAAATGATACAGCGCAAAATAAAGAACCACACCAAACGGGGCACTTCAATGACGCGGGTATCGCTTAGAAACTCGCGTAAATAGCGGCGCACCGCGGCCGGCGTTGGCGCGCTGGGGGTGCCGAGGTTAGCTAAAATAACCGCGACCTTGCCACGCTCAGTGCTCGCGCCTGGGCTCTTTTCACGACAATAACAAGACTCATTGACACAGCTCATGGGCGACTCTCTTAAACAACGCATAGGCATGATACAGGCACTCAGCAGTCGAGATCTGCACACGCCAGAAACAATAACGCCGC
>JBDSQT010000101.1:0-9528 GCA_039929665.1 Paraperlucidibaca sp. | reverse complement strand
AACGATCAGCGTGAGGACGACAGCAAACTGGATAGCGCGATATAAGCGCGGATAATGCACCCTAACCAATGCGAGATACCTTCAATAGTTTAGCTAAGTCATCGAGCAGATCTTGCGCGCGTAAAATTGCCGGCGCCTCCTCTGTGGGGATGGCATAGCGCAGCATGATCCAGCCCATCGGATCCATAACATACCAGCTATCATTGGCTAGCAACGGCGTCGTTATTGATGCATCTGAGGCGCTCACCCATTGCACATAATCAGCTTGCGTTAGCGTGACTGGCAGCCAACTTGGCAGCGATGTTTGACCCGCTGGTAACACCAACAAGATGCCTAAGCGCTCGCGCTCACGACCGATGCTTTCATGCATGCGCGGCAATGCTTGCAGGCTTTGCTCACAAGCCTGCAAGCATTGCTCAGGCAGGGCATACACCACCCACCAACGCACATCGAGCGCCGGGGCAGCAACATTGCCTAGCTGCCAAGCCAATCCGTCACGCGCTATTGGCGGACTGATTAATTCGCCTTTATTGGTTTGTCCGCCACGAAACCAACTGCCGTCATAGGCCAACTGACCAATGACAATCGGCACGATAAAGCTCGCCAAAAACCCCAGCAGCAACCATCGGTTACGACGCGCCACAGGCTTACTTGCAGTACTCATACGCGCGCTAATCCTTTCCGCCAAAGAGCATACCAACAACCACACCACGCCAGAGCCAACGCCAACCACTGAAAGGCATAGGCACGATGCCGCTCAGGCCCTATTTTCTGCTCACTGGTCGGCGCCCAGTCACGTAAATAGCCGCCAGGCACTGAAGCATCGAGACGCAACACCCACGGCTTAATGTCTTGTTGCCAGCGCGAAGCCCACGTCGATGGCTCAATACGACCTACTCGCCAGACATCTGCCAACAGCTCAGGACCACCGAGCGTAATAAACGCCGAGGGTTTGTGCAGCACGCCAAAAATCTCACCATCGGCAGGGAGAGTCTTAGGCAAGCTCGGACCACCATTTCGATCGCTAGGTACCCAGCCAATATTGACCAATACGCTCGAGCGGCTATCTTGAGGCTGAAACAGCACCAGTAGTTCAACCCCTGCCCGCCCCGCGCGCAGCTGATTATCTAACGCAATGGTGTATTGCGGCATGAAGCGCCCACTCAAACGCATAGGGCGATTACTGATGTCATCGACGGGCTTATCGGCTTGTCGCCACGTGAGCTCAGCGGTAGCAGCACGCTCAGCCCTTTGTGATAGCAACGCTGTCTTTTCTTCGCCGCGCTGATATTGCCAATAGGCCAATGACAGCAGCACTGCCGCAACTACCACTAGAAGTAGCCACGCCCAAAAAGAAGGGGCTTGTGTTGATGCCGCTACAGACAAAATCTGAACTCCTCGTATACTGCAATCTCCAATAAGCGGAGTAGATATATGCTGACCAAAATCGTTCTTCTCGTGGCGCTAGGCTTGGTGGTGTGGCAACTTATTTCGGCATTGCGTGCTCTATCACGCGGGCAGGCTGGTGATCCACAGCGACTCATGCAAGCGCTAAAACGTCGCGTTATTCTGTCTATTATTATTGTTGCTGCGCTGTTTGTATTCGGAGCGCTGGGCTATATCACGCCGCACGGCTTGTGACCGCTAGCTAGCGCCTCGACTCAGCGAGTCGGGCGCTAGCAATAGCCTTACAACCAATACACCACGATAAATAAGAATAACCAGACCACATCAACAAAGTGCCAGTACCACGCCGATGCCTCAAAGGCAAAGTGGTTGTCGATCGTTAAATGCCCCTTCAACGAGCGCAATGTCATGACGATGAGCATGATGGTGCCGATGGTCACGTGCAAACCATGAAAGCCGGTCAGCATAAAGAAGGTTGATCCGTAAATACCCGATGACAGCGTCAAGCCCAGCTCAGTATAGGCATGATGATATTCGTAGACTTGGCAGCACAAAAAGATCACACCCAACACCGAGGTGATCGCCAAAAAGCCGATTTGCCGAGCACGATCACCAACCAATAAAGCATGATGGGCAATGGTCAACGTCACCGACGAGGTCAGCAGAATGACCGTATTGATAAACGGCAAGCCCCATGGGCCCATGGCTGTAGTGGTTTTTCCGCTGGGCATCGAGATCAATGGCCATAAGGCCTGAAACTGCGGCCATAGCACTTCATGCGTCATCCCGCCCTTACCCTCGCCGCCCAGCCACGGCACACTAAGCACACGGGCATAAAACAGCGCACCAAAGAAAGCGGCGAAGAACATCACCTCGGAAAAAATGAACCAGGTCATGCCTTGGCGATAGGAACGATCCATTTGTAGTGAATTTTGGTTACCTAGGCTTTCGCGCACGGTGTCGCGAAACCAAAAATACATCAGTACAAAGACACCGAGCAGCCCAATCGGCAAAAGTGCATTGAGCGTGCCTTCATTGGGCGCAATCGTAGAGCCACTGCTGCTCTGAATAACGTTGCCCGCACCAATCACCAAAATGAATAAAATAAACGACCCAGCAATGGGCCAAGGACTGCTGGCCGGCACAAAATATTGAGTTGGTTTTTGTCCGGCGGGAGTCGCTTGCGGTGGTGCACTCATGTGACGCTCCTGTACTTTTATTTTTTATAAAACGCTTTAAAGGGTCTGGTCTTGGTGCCGGTAAAAGCGATACGCCAAGGTGATTGTTTTCACACTTTTCGGTAAATCAGGGTCGATATAAAACACTACCGGCATATCTAGTGTCTGCCCCGCTTGCAATGTTTGCTCACGAAAGCAAAAGCACTCAGTTTTCTTCAAATGACTAGCGCCTAGGGCTGGCGATATCGATGGAATTGCTCGGCCAATAACGGCCTCATCGGCGTTATTCACCACCTCAAAGCTGACCGTATTGATCTGCCCTGGATGTACGTCAATGGCATTGCGCTCGCCCTTGAATTGCCAAGGCAAGCCGGCATCGACCGAAGTTAAAAACTCCACGGTGATGGTGCGGTTTAAATCCACCTCGCGACTAGCCGCTGCCGCCGTACTATTGGGCTTACCATTAAGCCCCGTCAGCTCACAAAATGCGTCATAGAGCGGCGGCATCAGAAAGACCGCAAAGATAAACATGCCCACCACACTAAGCAGCAGCAGGCGCAGCTGACGTTTTTGGGGGGCGGGCATGGTCATCTAAGCGCTCGCTTACTTAATCACTGGTGGTGTTGCAAAGGTGTGATACGGCGCCGGGCTAGGCAGCGTCCACTCCAAGCCTTCTTGCGCATCCCATGGATTAGCGCTGGCTTTAGGCTGGCGCTTAATGGTCAACAACACCGCAATGAAGAGTAGTTGGCTGGCGCCAAACCAGAATCCGCCAATAGAGATCCAGAAGTTTAGATCAGCAAACTGCATGGAATAGTCGGCGTAACGGCGTGGCATGCCGGCGAGACCAACAAAGTGCATGGGGAAGAACAACAGGTTTACCGACAGCAACGAGCTCCAGAAGTGCAGCTTGGCCAATGTGGTGTTGAACATATGGCCCGACCATTTCGGCAGCCAGTAGTAGGCGCCTGCGAAAATGGCAAAGAGCGATCCGGTCACCAGCACGTAGTGGAAATGCGCAACGACAAAGTAGGTGTCTTGGTATTGATAGTCCGCCGGCGTGATGGCCAACATTAGGCCGGAGAAACCACCGATGGTGAAGAGCACGACGAAGGCCAAGGCAAACAGCATCGGCACCTCGAAGGTCATCGAACCCTTCCACATGGTGGCGACCCAGTTAAACACTTTCACGCCCGTAGGCACCGAAATCAGCATGGTCATGTACATATAGAACAATGACCCGGCAAGCGGCAGGCCGGTGGTGAACATATGGTGCGCCCAGACCACAAACGACAGTATTGCAATTGATGCCGTGGCATAAACCATGGAGGCGTAGCCGAATAGCGGCTTGCGCGCAAACACCGGAATAATCGCCGAGACAATGCCGAACGACGGCAAGATCATGATGTAGACCTCGGGGTGCCCGAAGAACCAGAAAATATGCTGGAACATAACGGGGTCGCCCCCACCTGCGGCATCAAAGAAGCTGGTGCCGAAATGCCTATCGGTCAGCATCATGGTCACCACACCGGCCAGCACGGGCATTACGGCTATCAGCAAGAAGGCTGTGATTAGCCACGTCCACACAAACAAGGGCATTTTCATCAACGTCATGCCAGGGGCGCGAAGGTTGAAAATGGTCACAACCACGTTGATGGCACCAAGGATGGATGAAATGCCCATCAGATGGACGGAGAAAATGAAGAAGTCGGTACTGGCCGGGCCGTACTTGGTTGATAGTGGCGCGTAGAATGTCCAGCCAAAGTTAGGCGCAGCACCATGCCCAAGGATAGACATAATCACCGAACCAATGAGGATGGCGAAAGCGAACGGTAGCAACCAGAACGAGAAGTTATTGAGTCGTGGCAGCGCCATATCGGGCGCGCCAATCATCATCGGTATCATCCAGTTCGCAAACCCGGTGAAGGCCGGCATGATGGCACCAAAGACCATCAGCAAACCGTGCACCGTGGTCATTTGATTAAAGAAGTCGGGCTGCACCAGCTGCATGCCGGGATACATCAACTCGGCACGAATCACCATGGCGGCTAAGCCACCACAGAGCAGCATCAGCAAGGCAAACACCAAATACATGGTGCCGATGTCTTTATGGTTGGTGGTGGTGTACATGCGCAATAAAAAAGGTTTCAACACCGGATGATGCTCATCGTGATGCGCGACGGAAGCGTTATTCGTGCTCATTTAGCAAACTCCAAAGGCTGGATGAGATCGCCGGTGTCATTACCCCAGGCGTTGCGTTCATAGGTAGTGACAGCAGCCATTTCACGCGCGCTGAGCACGCCGCTCCAGGCTGGCATGGCATTTTTCCCGTGCAAAATGATGTTGATGTGGTCTTGTAGATGCGACTTTTCAACAGCAATTTTGCTGCCCTTCAGTGCCGGGAACATCGGCGGCAAGCCCGAGCCATTGACCTGGTGACAGGCCGCGCAACGCGCAATATAGATCGCCTCACCCTCTTTCACTGCAGCCGCTAAGGAGGGGAACTTATAGTCCACCGAGGCCTCAGCCGCCTTGGCTGCTTCGGCTGATTTAATCTTGGCATCTGCCAGCCACACCTTGAAGTCAGCCTGCGATTTTGCTTCCACGACGATAGGCATAAAGGCGTGGTCTTTACCGCAAAGCTCAGCGCAACGACCGCGATAAATACCCTCTTTACCTGGCGGCACATCGGCCCACACTTCGTTGATATAGCCCGGCACCGCATCACGCTTGAGCGCAAAGTCAGGCACCCACCACGCATGAATCACATCGTCGGAGGTAATCAGAAAGCGGATTTTTTGACCGGTCGGAATCACCAAGGGCTTATCGACTTCGACCAAATAATTTGGGTGATTTTTGAAGTCTGGCGTGTTGTCAGAGTTCCAGCCTTTGCCTTGGCGCTCATACTGCTCGCGCGGCGTCGACAATACCGACAGAAAGCTTACGCCAACGTCTTTATCGTCGTTATAGGTGAGGTATTCGTAATGCCATTTCCACTGTGAGCCGGTAACCCGAACCGTCATCGTCGATTCGCTGGTATCACTCATCGCCACCAACACTTTAGTTGCGGGAACAGCCATGGCAATAAGAATAATGAACGGCACGATGGTCCAGATAATCTCAACCGTGGTGCTTTCATGGAAGTTTGCCGCCACCGCACCTTTGGACTTGCGATGATGCAGTATCGACCAAAACATCATGCCGAAAACGCCCAAGCCGATGACAATGCAAATATACAGAATAGTGCGATGCAAACCGTGGACTTGCTGACTGATGTCAGTGACGCCGGGCGTCATATCCCAGCTGGTGGACGCCATAAGCCATGGCGAGAATAGAACTAGCAAAGCGCCAAAGACAGCGCCCAAAATGGTGTTTTTCCGCATGCAACGGACCCTCGTGTGTGGTGCGACCCGAACACTGATGGACTTAATTGCATTGCATCGGCTGGGTGACTGACCGTTACAACGCGCCCACCTCTTCTTATCGGGCTCGAGATTAAGTGCATCGGCGGCATGTGTCTAGCTAGTCACTGTATTTTCTCTGTGAACAGACCATAGTCGGCTTGAAAGCCAGTGACCGCTCGGTCATAGTCCGCATCTCGCCGACAATATTCATCGTAAGTTGATTGCTGGGAACGATGGCATTGGGTATTGTGCGGACATTAGAGGCGCGCGCTGTTTCCGCGAAAATAGCCGACGATAGCCGAATATCTAAACTTACTGCCTTGTAAAGACCCAAGACAGGGCGATGCAAGCAAGACGTCAACCGACAGGGACATCGTTTTATGCCAGCGATTTTAGTACTGCACGGCCCCAATCTAAATTTGCTGGGCACGCGCGAGCCCGGCATTTATGGCGCCGACACGCTCGATATCATTAATGCCCGCCTTGCCCAACAAGCAACGCATGCCGATGTCACATTGCAGACGCTGCAAAGTAATCACGAAGGCATCTTGGTTGATCGCATTCAGCAAGCAGGGCTCGATGGCACGCAGTTTATTGTCATAAATCCAGCCGCTTTCACGCACACATCCGTGGCGCTGCGCGACGCGCTACTGGCGGTAAATATTCCCTTTATTGAAGTGCATTTATCCAATGTGCACAGCCGCGAAGACTTTCGCCAGCACTCGTATTTATCCGATCGCGCCGTGGGCGTGATCTGCGGCTTAGGCGCGCAAGGCTATGAGCTCGCTCTGAGCTATGCGCTGCGCCATTTGCGCCCCGCCGCCCCACATTAATTACATTTAGTCCGCCATAGGCGAACACACACTTTAGGAGCTGTTAAATGGATATCCGTAAAATTAAAAAGCTCATTGAGCTGGTTGAAGAGTCCGGCATTGATGAGCTGGAAATTACTGAAGGCGAAGAATCTGTTCGCATTGCTCGCAATCGCGCACCCAGCGCCGTGAGTTATAGCCTGCCGCCAACCGCGGCTCCGATGACTGCACCCGCCGCGACGGCAGCACCGACCGCCAACGCTGAAGCATCGAAAGGTACTGCACCGGCTGCCAGCGAGCCAACAACCCAAGGCTTTGTGCAACGTTCGCCAATGGTTGGCACCTTTTATCGTTCGCCCTCACCGACCTCGCCACGCCTTGTCGAAGTCGGCGCCTCCGTGAAAGTAGGTGATGTGCTGTGCATTATTGAAGCGATGAAAATGATGAATCAAATCCAAGCCGACAAAGCCGGCGTGGTGGAAAGCATTTTGATCGAAGATGGTCAGCCGGTTGAGTTCGACCAACCTCTCTTTACCATCGTTTAAGCGGAGATCACCCCTATGCTGGACAAGGTGGTCATCGCCAACCGAGGCGAAATTGCATTACGGATTTTGCGCGCCTGCAAAGAACTGGGCATCAAAACCGTAGCGGTTTATTCAAAAGCCGATCGCGACTTGCTGCATGTGCGCTTAGCCGATCAAGCCGTGTGCATTGGCCCTGCCGCGAGCAAGGGCTCCTACTTAAATATTCCCGCACTGATCTCCGCGGCCGAAGTCACTGACGCGCAAGCGATTCACCCAGGCTATGGCTTTTTGGCCGAGAACGCCGACTTTGCTGAGTGCGTGGAAAAATCAGGCTTTATTTTCATTGGCCCACGCCCCGAAACCATTCGCATGATGGGCAATAAAGTCTCCGCGATTGTCGCCATGAAAGCCGCTGGCGTGCCTACGGTGCCGGGCTCCGATGGTGCGGTGACGGAAGAAAATGCCGAGGCCATGGCCGCTAAAATCGGCTTGCCCGTGATCATCAAAGCCGCTTCTGGTGGCGGTGGTCGCGGCATGCGCGTGGTGCATAAGATGAGCGAGGTTGCTAGCTCATTGGCGGTCACGCGATCGGAGGCCGGCGCGGCCTTTGGCGATGACACCGTCTATATGGAGAAGTTCCTCATACATCCGCGCCATGTCGAAATTCAAGTCATTGGCGACGGCGAAGGCAAAGCCATTCATCTCTATGACCGGGACTGCTCGCTACAGCGCCGCCATCAAAAAGTCGTGGAAGAAGCTCCGGCGCCAAATATACCAATGAAGCTGCGCGAAGAGGTCTATACCGCCTGTGTCCGCGCTTGTGAGAATATGAAATATCGTGGTGCCGGCACGTTTGAGTTTCTCTATGAAAACGAGCGTTTTTACTTCATCGAGATGAACACGCGCGTGCAAGTGGAGCATCCGGTCACCGAAATGGTCACCGGTGTCGACATCATCAAAGAGCAGCTGCGCGTTGCCGCCGGCTTAGGGTTATCGGTCACGCAAGACCAAATTTCACTGCACGGTCATGCCGTGGAAAGTCGCATCAATGCCGAGGATCCGAAAACCTTTATGCCCTGCCCTGGCATGGTTAACTACTATCACGCGCCCGGCGGCCCCGGCATTCGTATGGACTCACATCTGTACTCGGGCTACACCGTGCCGCCGCATTATGACTCGCTGATTGGCAAGCTCATTGCGTATGGCCCAACGCGCGAGATTGCCCTCAAGCGCCTGCACAATGCCCTCGATGAAATCGTTATTGACGGTATTCGTACCAATATCACGCTGCATCGCGACATCATTTTGCAAGATCCGGGCTTTCTGGCCGGTAGCGTTGATATCCATCACCTCGAAACTAAATTGGGCTTGAGCTAGCACTACACCGGCTTCGCTCAATAACACGGCGCGTTTATCGCCGTGTTTTCTCAAAAAGGGCCTTTTTAGGCCCTTTTTGACTATAAAATCACCAGCTTCCCGACTACACTGCGCGTCCTGTTTTTTTGGAGCTCGTCATGTCTTGGCTGCAACTCACCATCAACACCTGCAAAGCCGATGTCCAACACTACGATGAGCTCCTTGAACTCGCCGGCGCCAGCGCTGTGCTCATGCAAGACGCCGGCGATCAGCCGCTGCTAGAACCACCACCCGGTGCGCAGCCGCTGTGGGATGCCACGCAAATCACCGGCTTATTTGTCGTCAACTCAGAAATGGACGCCGTGGTGGAGTTTCTCGAGCGCCAACTTGGTCACGCCCTACCTGCGCATCGCATTGAAGTGCTGGAAGACAAAGACTGGGAACGCGCCTGGATGGATAACTACCATCCCATGTGTTTTGGCGAGCGCCTCTGGGTGGTGCCAAGCTGGACGCCACCGCCTCGCCCTGATGCCATCAACCTGTTACTTGATCCGGGCTTAGCGTTCGGCACCGGCACACACCAAACCACCGCACTGTGCATGGAGTGGTTAGATAGCCTCGACCTGCACGATAAAGTCGTGGTCGATTACGGGTGTGGCTCGGGCATTTTAGCGGTCGCCGCCCTGCTCTTGGGGGCGCGCGAAGCCTGGTGCGTTGATCTTGATCCGCAAGCGCTCACCGCCACGCAAAGCAATGCCGAGCGTAACGGTGTCGCTGATCGCCTGCGCGTGTTTATGCCAGAAGATATGCCTAGCGACTTTAATAATGGCGAAGGTGCCGATGTCGT
>JBDSQT010000100.1:0-3540 GCA_039929665.1 Paraperlucidibaca sp. | reverse complement strand
AAAAAAAGCGCCCACTGCCTAACCTCATGACTCTGAAGTGCTTGCAGTGAGCGCCATTGCTCAGCGTAAATGGTGTACTTCAAGGCCGTCATTGGCCTTACGTACAAGGATTAAAGCAACTGCCGTGCCAATTAGACATAAATGCTAATTTCAATGACTTAGCTTACTTTTGTCAGACAATGTTTTGCCGTCAAACGCTGTTTTGCACCACGATCGCACGCAACCCTATGTGCCGTGCACCATCATGGGTTGAGCACCCCGGGATAACAGGCCGCATCAACAAAGCTATCGGGCAAAATAGCTAGCTGCCCACGCACACTGGCCACCGCTGTCAGCTCCAGATGTGCGCCTTCAGCTTTAGCATCGGCAAGTGGCACATCACTGAGGTCGTGCAGAAACTCGCGATAGCAGTCAGGGCGCCAACAGCTAGCAATGAGCTCAGTGGGTAGACGCTCTGGCAACTGCTGCCAACACTGCATTTGCAGCAATAGCCAGCGCGCATGTGACTGCCAGGGGAAATTTGCATCGGCGCCGCCAAACTGATGGAAATGGCTAGCCGCCACCGGCTGCTGCGCAAGACCCACAGGCACACGTCCCTGAAAAGGCATTGCCAAGCAGTCTTGTGGCACCGCCATCACATGCTGATCAGTCAACAGTCCTAAGGCCGCCACCGGCTCTTGTGCCAGCCGCTCACCGGCGCGAAACAAGGCCCGTACCAATGCCGCATGGTGCTGCGGATGTTGCTCGGCCCAGCGCACACTGACGCCAAGCACTTTTTCTGGCGCGTTTTGCCAGAGCTGATGACCGCTGAGCAGTACCTGCCCGGCACCGCTCATGAGCGCCCAGCTATTCCACGGCTCACCGGCGCAAAAGCCATCAATATGGCCTAGGCGTAGGTGCTCAGCCATTTGTGAGGGCGGCAATACCACCATCGTGATGTCTTGATCAGCATCAATGCCGGCTGACGCCATCCAATAGCGCAGCAAGTAGGCATGACTGGAGAATGGAAATACCACACCCCACACTAGGCGCTTACGTTGACGCTCCCGGCGCTGACGTATGCAATCGGCTAACGCATGGGCACAGGCCAGCGGCGTATCAGCGACGGCAACATCGCGCAGCTCGCTAAACAGTGCCTTTGACACGGTGATGGCATTGCCGTTGCGGCCTAAGCCATAGGCCGTCATCAACGGCACTTGCAGACCCGCCAAACCCAAGGTCGTTGATAACACCATCGGCGCCAATAGCGGTGCGGCATCTATTTGCCCAACGGTCAGGCGGTCGCGCAACGTAGCCCATGAGGTCTCACATTGCAGCGCTACCTGCACGCCTTCATCGGCAAACAAGCCCCAGGCTTCGGCAGCCAACAGCGGCAGGCTATCGGTCAGTGGCATATAGCCGATGCGCACAATGGCAGACTCAGACACCTTCTTTCCCCTCTAATAGCTGCAATACCGCCAGCACATTGGCCGCCACCTCACCGAGGCGCTGACCACGATCCATGGCGAGCTTGCGCAAGGCTTTGTAAGCCTCCTCTTCACTTAAACCCCGCGCTTTCATGAGCATGAGCTTGGCTTGATCGATACGTTTGCGATCGGCTAACTGATGCCGCGTCGCCTCTAACTCCGAGCGTAGCGCTTGGTACTCACGAAAACGGGCAATGGCGACATCGACAATCGGGCGCACCCGCGAGGCCTTCACGCCACCGGCGACATAGGCACTGACACCGGCCCGCACGGCACGCTCAATGGTGCTGCTGTCGCCATCGGCGGTGAACATCACTACCGGGCGCGGCGCATCACGATGCAGACTGGCCATGGTGTCTAAGGTGTCGCGGTCGGGAGAATCGATATCAATGATGATGACGTCAGGCTCATGGGCGCGGACAGCGGCAATCAGTCCCGCAGCACTGCGCAGCTTAGCGACCACACGAAAGCCCTGATCACTGAGCGCTTGCTCCAGTAGGGCCATACGCGGCGCTTGGTCATCGACTAACATGACACTGAGCGCAAGAGAGGGTCGGTTCACGGCGATAAATACTCAAAAATCGATACCGCATGTATTGCAAGGCATATGCCAGCTCAGGCCTAGCCATTTCGGACTTGGGCATGAGCATTGCATAAGCTCGACATGATGACTGATGACAACCCATTACCCCCCTGCTCCATCCTGCTGCTCTGCGGCGGCCGTGGCCTGCGCATGGGTGGGCGCGATAAAGGCCTGCTGCCATGGCATGGGCGGCCTTTAGTGGCGTGGCTGGCCGAGACCGCAGAGCAGATCAGTGATGACGTGCTAATTTCCTGCAATCGCCACGGTGCAGAGTACGCGCGCTATGCCCAGCAGTGCTTATCTGATGGCAACGATGATTTCTCCGGCCCACTCGCCGGTATCCGTGCCGGCCTTGCCCATTGCCGGCACTCGCAACTGCTGGTTCTGCCTTGTGACGCACCAAAAGTGACCATAGACATACTAAATGCGCTAAGAGAGCGCAGTGCAGCGCACCATAATCAAGCCGTCATGGTGCGACAAGCTCAGCAATGGCAACCACTCTTTAGCCTATGGCCAAGCCAACTCGCACCAGCCTTGACGTTAGCCTGGCAGGCCGGCGAACGGAGTCCGCTGCGGTTTTTAATGGCGCAGCAGGCACAGGCCTTGCAATACCCCGCAGACGATATTCGTTTGGTCAACATTAATAGCCCGGAGCAGCTTCATGCCATCAGTCCCTGAGTTCACCCACCTCAATGCGCAAGGTCACGCGCAAATGGTGGATGTCAGCGACAAGGCCGTGACCGTACGCGAGGCACGCGCCGAAGCCATTGTGCGCATGCAAGCAAGCACACTGGCGCGACTGATGGCCGGCGATTTACCCAAAGGCGATGTCTTTGCCGTCGCGCGCAAACCTTAACGCGCGCCGAGATCCATCGCCTCGCCAGCCTCTTTGTCGCCGAGGGCGTGCGCAAAATACGCCTGACCGGCGGTGAGCCCTTAACTCGCCCCGACATCGTCGCCATTTGTGAAGATTTAGCCGTGCTACCCGGCCTCGATGAGCTGGTCCTCAGCAGCAATGGCCGCCAACTCGCCACACACGCACAGGCACTAAAAGCCGCAGGCGTCAGTCGCCTCAACATCAGTCTCGACAGTTTACAAGCGGATCGCTTTCGCTATATCACCCGTCATGGCGTGCTCGCGGAGGTAATCGCTGGCATAGACGCCGCCGTCGATCAGGGCTTTAAACGCATCCGTTTAAATTGCGTGATTTTGCGCGGTAGCAACGACGATGAAATCCTCGACTTGCTGGCTTTTGCGCTAACACGCCACATCGACATTTGCTTCATTGAGGAAATGCCGCTGGGCGACGTTGGCCGTGATCGCCGCGAGGCCTTCATTAGCAGTGCCGACATCACCGCGCGCATTGCCCAGCACTACACACTGACGCCGCTGATGAACACCGATAGCCACGCCGGCCCGGCGCGCTATATGCAGGCGCAGGGCTATCCAGACAGCCGCATCGGCTTTATTTCACCGCACTCCAATACCTTC
>JBDSQT010000099.1:0-7636 GCA_039929665.1 Paraperlucidibaca sp. | reverse complement strand
CTCACTGATGTCTTAAAGGCTCACGATATTTCTTGCGCCTTGCTTTCGGGCGATGTGTCGCAAGAAAAACGTGTAAAGACGCTAGAGAACTTCCGCGAAGGCAAAATCAAAGTGTTGGTTGCCACCGACGTTGCTGGACGCGGTATTCATATCGATGGCGTCAGTCATGTGGTGAACTTTACTTTGCCTGAACAGCCTGATGACTATGTGCATCGTATCGGTCGTACCGGTCGCGCAGGCGCTAGCGGCACTAGCATCAGCTTTGCCTGCGAAGATGATGGACACTTAATTCCAGAGCTTGAGGCCGCCATTGGTCGAAAGTTGGAGTGTCTTTATCCGCCCGCTGAACTACTGGCCGAAATTCCTAAAGTGAATGTTGTCCATGGTGCCTCGGGCGCCCAGCCCGCACCACGTAAGCCTCGCCCCGCTGGCGGCTCAGCCCGTCCAGGCAATCGCCGCCGCTAAACACATCAACTGTCATTTGTCTTTAGTACGACCAAAGTCCTGATTCGCAAATCAGGGCAGGTCGCTAGAGTCGGTACTAGGCATTTTGCCTTCTTGTATCGGAGAAAATAAATGGCGAGTTCCAATGACTCTCAGGCGAAAGCCTATTGGCAAGCCAACCTAAGGCTCCTACTTAGTTTGCTTGTGGTGTGGTTTGTGGTGTCCTTTGGTTTTGGCATTTTGCTAGTTGATGTCTTAAATCAAATCCATCTTGGCGGTTTCAAACTGGGGTTTTGGTTCGCCCAACAAGGCTCGATTTTCACCTTCGTGATCCTCATTTTTGTCTATGCGGCAAAGATGAACTCGCTTGATCGTAAATACGACGTTCATGAAGACTAATCGGAGCTAACTCATGACTACTCAAACGTGGATTTATTTAATGGTGGGCGCGTCATTTGCGCTCTATTTCGGTATTGCGATTTGGGCTCGTGCGGGTACTACTAGCGAATACTATGTGGCGGGTGGCGGCATTCATCCCATCGCCAACGGTATGGCAACGGCCGCTGACTGGATGAGCGCCGCGTCGTTCATTTCAATGGCGGGCATCATCTCTTTCTCTGGATACAGTGGCTCGGCCTACCTAATGGGCTGGACCGGTGGCTATGTGTTGATGGCTTTGCTGTTGGCGCCATATCTGCGCAAGTTCGGCAAGTTCACAGTGCCTGAGTTTATTGGCGATCGTTTCTACTCAAACACTGCGCGCATCGTTGCTGTCATCTGTTTACTAGTAATTTCACTAACCTATGTGATTGGCCAAATGCGTGGGGCTGGTGTTGCCTTTTCGCGCTTCTTGGAAGTCGATATTGAAACCGGCTTGTATATCGGGATGGCCGTGGTGTTCAGTTATTCCGTGCTCGGTGGCATGAAAGGCATTACCTACACGCAGATCGCTCAATATGTCGTGCTGATTTTTGCCTACACCGTGCCTGCCGTATTCATTTCCTTGCAATTGACCGGCTGGGCCATTCCGCAAATCGGTTTAGGCGCGACCTTGCAAGGCAGTGACAATGTCTTCTTGCTGCAAGCGGTTGATAATATTGTTCAAGACTTAGGCTTTGCGCAATACACCGGTATGGGCACATCGACCACGCTGAACGTGTTTCTGCTAACCATGTCATTGATGATTGGTACGGCGGGTTTGCCGCACGTGATCGTACGTTTCTTCACCGTGCCAAAAGTCCGTGATGCGCGGCGCTCTGCAGGTTGGGCGTTGATCTTCATTGCACTGCTTTACACCACCGCACCTGCTGTTGGCGCGATGGCTATCTATAACTTGGCGAAAACCATTCAGCCCGGAGAAATTGGTAGTCCAACGGGCAATATGGTGTTGGAAGATCGCCCTGATTGGATGAGATCGTGGGAAAAGACAGGACTGTTAGCGTTTGACGATAAAAACGGTGATGGCCGTGTGCAGTACTACAACGATCAAAACCCAGAGTTTGCTACCAAAGCAGAGGCCATGGGCTGGAAAGGTAGCGAAGTGACTATCGACAAAGACATCATGGTTCTGGCTAATCCAGAAATTGCCAAGCTTCCAAGTTGGGTAATTGCCTTGGTAGCAGCAGGTGGTTTAGCTGCCGCCTTGTCTACCGCGGCGGGCTTGTTGTTGGCGATCGCTTCATCGATCTCGCATGACTTGCTGAAGGGTGTGTTCATGCCATCGATTAGCGAGAAGAGTGAGCTTCGTGCCAGTCGGATTAGTATGGTCGGTGCGATTATCGTGGCAGGTTACTTAGGTTTGAATCCGCCGGGTTTTGCGGCTGAGGTGGTGGCATTAGCCTTTGGTCTGGCAGCAGCCTCCCTATTCCCTGTATTGATGATGGGTATTTTTAGCAAACGCATGAACAGAGAGGGCGCTATCGCCGGTATGTTGGCTGGCTTGCTCAGCACCGTGTTGTACATCTTCTTGTTTAAGGGCTGGTTCTTCGTGAAAGGCACGAATATGTTTCCTGACACATTGGATGGCTGGTTCTTGGGCATCTCGCCCTCGGGCTTCGGTGTGATCGGTGCATTGATAAACTTTGCTGTGGCCTATGTCGTCTCGAGCGTAACGTCGGCACCGCCAGTGCATATCCAAGACTTGGTAGAAAGTGTGCGCATTCCGCGTGGCTCGGGTACTGCTGTTGCTCACTAAGGATCAGTAGTGGGTGAAATAAAAAGGCTGCCTCTGGGCAGCCTTTTTTTATGATGAGTCGCTATGTCGTGTGCGGCCTGCTGAAAGGTGAGGGACTAATCAATAGGAGCTGTTTTAGTAGGCCAAAAAAGAGTCAGTGGGCGCTGCTTTAGCTGCGCAAAAATCTCTTTTAGTAATGGCCACCAGAGCCTGAACTTTATGCCGCGTGACTTCAGTGCCAGCATCAATGCCAAGGAAAAGCTGACGCCCAAATTGGTCAGGCCAATGGCCGCGATGCCGAGGCTGCTAATGAGGATGACTTGCCAGCTCAGCACAAAATCAAACGTCACCAGCGCATAGGCGAAGTTAGCGGTAGAGAAGGCAATGTGGCGAATATCCAGTGGTAAGCCGAATAAAAAACCGATGGTCCCCATGCTGCCAAGCATCACGCCAAAGTAGAAGTTACCGGCCAATGCCCCTAAGTTATGGCGCAAGTATATTGCGATCCGCTCGCGGCGCTGACGCGAAATCCAGTACAGCGACTTGTGCGCGATGATGCGTTCTGGAATGCGGGAGTAGATCGCTTTATTGTCGTAATAGCCGGAAATAATCCCCGATAAGAATAGGAAAAATCCAGCAATAGCCGCATGGAAAATCGCTAGGCTGTCGATAGGGCTGAGGTCATGAAGTAGATGCTCGGCTTTTTCGGGACTGACGGGAAAGTGCCCGACCCATTGCCACATGAGGCCAACCGCGAGGGCGATGGGGAAGGCGATGCCGACATTACCAACGATGGCGATGAACTGGCTGCGAAATACGTCGATACAAAGCCGGGCAAGGTCGCCGAGATGTTTTTCTGGGCGATGTGTGCCGATTTGTTCAACGCTGGCCGCCAAGTGTGAGGCGGTCATTGCCGGCTGTTTGGTGGCAATCGTGCCATGCAGCATGTGGATGAGCATGAAGCCAAACGAGTAATTCAAGCTATAAATAAAGGCTTGCCCTAGTGGGGCGAGCGCTAGGCGTGTCGAGAAGATTTTCAGCAGAGCCATGAACGCGACAATGACGCCCGCACGGCCGGCGGATCGCCACATCTCAAAAAATCCCGCGCGCGTGGTGGTGACATAGTGGTCGCCAGTTTCGCTGGCATGCTCGGTGACGTTGCGTGCCATCAGCTCCGTATTGCGTGACCACAAGGCGCGTAAGCTATGGCTATCGGCTTCGCTGCGGCTCATTTGTTTGAGAAATGTGGCAAGTCGTAGCGGATGCGAGCTGTTGTCGCCAGCAATGAACTCCAGTAGCAACTCCATACGCTGCAGAACTTGATTCATGCGCACGATCAAATAGGTCAAGCTAATGCTGACCCCATGCTGCGCGGATAAGCGTTTCACCTTGCGGATGAGCTCGCGACACTGATCCATCAGCACCTGCATTTGACGGTGATCGATGCCGTCTGTGCGCAACTCTTGCAACAGTTCACGCTGATGCCGGACAAAGCGCTCAGTTTCATTGCTGAGCGCCATAAAGGGTGACTCAAATGCCTCTACTGCCGGGTAGTTACGCACCAGCTCAGGCTCTAGACCCATAGCGCAAACGCGGTGAGCTAGTACGCGCAGGGCGTCGAGTTGCTCCAGATGCGTGTGACGTAGCACGGCCTTTGGGCGTGCGCCAGACAGGAGCATTTCAAATACGCGTGCCCACATTTCATTGGGCACAGCCTCTATCCAATCGGCATCGCGGCCGCGACGAATCAGTCGAGAAAAGGCCTCATCGAGGTATTGGTCATCGCTGATTGGCGGCAAAATATGCTCGCCAATACGGCGCCAAAAACCAGCCGCTAAGCCTTCGCTACTGAGAATTCCGGTGTCGGTATAGAGATGTATTTGGCGTCGACTGACCAGCAAATTGTCGAGATAGCGCTGCAAGCCTGCGCGCAACTCTGGCCGGCGGCTAAGTAGTCCTAGGAGGGCCTCAAATGATCTATCGATACTTTCGGCATCATCAGGGCTATCGGGACGCAGCTGTTTGAGCAGCCGCCCCAATGGGCGAAAAGCATCTGTTTCGGGATCGCGCGTTATCTCTTCAAGTATTTCTTTCAACATCCAATGGCACTCATGGGGCCATCAGCTGGCTAACAGCCCGTATTAATAAATGATGGCTTTCATGCCTTAGCTGAGGGTGCCGCCGACCCTCGTAAGGCAATAGGTCTGACCAACGCATGTGTACGCCGTATCCGAATAGGATTGAGTACTGAACGGATGGCGATGCGATTTTTATAGGCGATGAACAGTAGAGTAAGCCCTAGCGCTACCCCTATCCCGATAAAGGCACTGAGGTAGAGCAGAAAAAAATCATAACTCATGGTGCGCCTCCTTTAGGGCTTTAGGCGTTAGGACTATTGGTCAGCGCTAAATTATCCGAGTAGTCAGTGTAGCCAACAAACTCGGCGTTGTAGCGAATTTTCTCTAAGGTTTGGCTGATCTCGTTGGCTAACACTAAGATTTCATAGAAAGCAAAAAGTGAGCCGACTTCCATGGTGAAGAGTTTAGCCATAAGTGCATCGACATCGGAGGCTGGGCAGGCGAACAAAAATAGGTATAAAAACTCATTATCGTTAGTGATAAAAATACCTGGGCGGTCGGGTCTGAATGCATTCAGTGCGTTCAGATGCGGACAGTCTGAGCGTAGTGTCAAGCGCACAATAACGCTATCAATATGGGTATTGGTACTGACCCGCATAAACTCTTCGGCGGTGATGGCAAAATCGATAGGCTTTTGGTAGCCGACACTTTCATTGGGCTGCGCTTGAGCAAAAAACTTGTCAAAGTCAGGCTCAATAGCGCGCCAAAACCACTGGCCTTTCAGTGAGGAGATGACTCGGAAGCTTTCCGATACGTCGAGGTCGCGGCGCAGTAAGCGTGTGGCTCCCGTATGATAGAGCTGCATTTCTTGCTGATAGCTCAAACTGTCATCAACTTCATGGATAACAATTTTTAAACGGCGGCCGCAGGCGATACGCAGCTTATGCACCTGCCTAGCGAGGACAGCAAACGCTTGCTGTTGTGTGTGATCAAGAATCACTGTGGCAGCAATGGCGGTTTTCATTACCTCATCTACCAGCTCATCTATGTCGTGAAAAACCTCCCAATTAACCGGCGTACTTTGGCCAAACTTGGCGGGGTTCCAGCAGCTCAATACGCGATGTGCATCTTCCCCACCGCGCAGGTTGTTTTCCGGTTGTTGGTGAAGGCCGAGCGTAAATAGACGGCCATCTTTACGCGAGCCCATGCCATAGCGCGCCTCGCCCAGACGGGAGTTATTGGTTTGCCAGTGCGTCACTCGCCAGAGCAGCCGATCATCATCGTCGGCCAAGCCAGCGAGGCCAGCAAGCTGTTTGCTATGGCGCACCAGCATTGGCCACGTCTGCGCCTCGTCGACAGCGATAAACAAGCCTGTGCAGCCATGATAGCGATGCCATTCACGTAAAATGCCAAGTTGACGCAAGTTGGCACTGCGCAAGTGCGTGGCAAGTAAGCTGCCGGCATTGAGATAAATAATGCAGTCGGCACGGTGTGCATTTTGTGTTTCAAGACTTTCTAGAAAGTCCCAAAGATTGAGCGCAGGATGGTTAATCGCGAGTGCATCGATGTCTAAAAGTGCGATGCCAGCATGCAAGCTATTGCTGGGCACGAGGGCGGATAATGGCTCAGCTAGTGCTTGTGCTTGCGTTGAGCAGAGCACTACGCGACTGCCTTGCTGTAAGGCAGTCGCGGCGGTTTCAATAGCCAGTGGTGCACCGTCAAAATGGCTTGGTAGCGTCACGACATACAGCCCGCCCTGTTGCATATCGGCAGCCTCGCTGGGCAGGCCTTCTATTCCAATGGCGCAGGGAGCAAAGCTCGAGAGAATAGATTGCTCGGCTTTGTGCTGGTACGTGCGCAACAACTTAAAGATGTCAAAAGCCATCACAACTCCTGCAAAAAGACAAAATACGCTCAATTAAACCAGTATATAGTTAAATTCTTTAGTTACTATTGTTGGATTGACGCTATTGCGTTGGGGATTGTTATGCGTGTGGTGCCATTGTTTTCTCGAAAAGGCGGCGTAGGGCGAACGGTTTTTGCGACCAATCTCGCCGCCATTTTTTCTGAGCAAGGCATTAATGTCGCAGTCCTTGAGTTGGATCCGCAAAATACCCTATCTCAGCACTTCGATGACTTAACGGCCCACCCCATTGGCTGGGCGCACAGCCTGCTAAGTGATGACCAGGCTGCACCAAGCCTAGACGATGTGCATTGGTCGCCACGCGAAAACTTACGAATTTTTCCCTTTGGGGCGATATCCGGTGAGCAGCGTAGGCTCATTGAGCACTACTTAGTCGAGCAGCCTGACTGGTTGGCTGGTGCCCTGAGCTCGCCAGCGTTTAGTGGAATTGACGTGCTACTCATCGACACGCCTGGCGGCTATAGCGTGTTCAGCGATCAAGCCGAGCGCGTGGCAACCTCGGCATTATCGATTTGGCTATGTGACGCAGCGTCACAGAAGGCATTTGTCGGGAGTGAGCAGCGCGTACTGAGTAACGGTTGCGTACATCGGCATATTATCAATCAGATCAATGCCAGTAAGGGCTCGCGGCGTCAGTTAATGAAAAGCTGGAGCGAGCTGCTGGGCGATAGGCTGCTGCCACTACCCATACACCAAGATGAGTTGGTTTCTGACGCCCTGCTAGGCGGCACGACAGTGACATGGTTTGCTGGCTACAGTCAGGCAGCGCATGACTTTCAGGGTTTGGCAAAGTGGATGCGTGAGGCGTGGTTTAGTCATGTCTGAGCAGTATAGAGAGCCTTCTTCGCGCTGGATTGATCGCTGGCGGGCCTTGCCCGACATGAAATGGTGGTGGGCCTTTGTCTTGCCTGCTGATCAGCGCCGTACTATTCCTATTATCGATGCCCTGACGATTAGGGTGGGTATCCTGCTGGCAGCGCAACTAGGCGTACCGCAGCCCGCGCCATTAAGTCTGTG
>JBDSQT010000098.1:0-4931 GCA_039929665.1 Paraperlucidibaca sp. | reverse complement strand
CCACGCTGCAGACGCCCGCAGAGCGCTACGGCATCATCAAGGCCTAGCGCATCGTTGCTGTTAAAGGCGTGGCATTGCTTGTTCGCTGAAGGCTTGGGTGAGGGTTTAGTGGCCATGCGTTTGGCACTCCTTATTTTTGTTATAGATTGGCTAGTCAGAGGCCTACGGTGGAATCGCCAAAAGGCTATGCGCTAAGTCCAAGCGGGGCAAGTAGAACGCACGGGATCTAAACTATATGTATTGTAAAAAACTATCGAAAACCAAGAATTAATACCCTGTTAAGCAATGCCCAATACTCCTACACTGCGACTCGTGAGTCATTGATTACCCCACTCTTGGGCGGCAATGCTCACTGTATCACTCAGTATTCGGAGAATAAAAATGCGCAAACCTTTCGTAAAATCAACCGCCATGAAAGCTCTCGCAACCGCCATCGCACTTGCCGCGATGCCATTGCTCTCGACCACCGCTGTGGCTGCCCCTGAAATGCGTGGCCAACAATTCTACTGGCCTGAAGTCATTGATCTCTCAGCATTACGCCAACACGACGCCGCGTCGAACCCACTAGGCGCAAACTTCAACTACGCCAAAGCCTTTGCCACACTTGATCTCAATGCTGTGAAAGCCGACATCAAAAAAGTCCTAACCACCTCGCAACCTTGGTGGCCTGCTGACTATGGCAACTATGGCCCATTCTTTATTCGTATGGCCTGGCACAGCGCCGGCACCTATCGCGTCATGGATGGTCGTGGTGGCTCCAGTGGTGGCCAACAGCGCTTTGAACCGCTCAATAGCTGGCCCGATAACGCCAACCTAGATAAAGCTCGCCGCTTACTCTGGCCCATCAAACAAAAGTATGGCGCGAGTATTTCGTGGGCCGACCTGATGGTCTTAACCGGTAACGTATCGCTGGAGTCTATGGGCTTCAAAACCTTCGGCTTTGCCGGCGGACGCAGCGATGACTGGGAACCCGATATGGTCTATTGGGGCCCCGAAAAACAATTCATGGGCGACTCGCGTTATAGCGGTGACCGCAAACTCGAGAAACCCTTAGCCGCCGTGCAAATGGGCTTAATCTATGTCAATCCCGAAGGCCCCAACGGCAATCCAGACCCGCTAGCTGCCGCTAAAGATATCCGCGAAACTTTCGGTCGCATGGCCATGAACGACGAAGAAACTGCCGCACTGATTGCCGGCGGCCACACCTTCGGTAAAGCCCACGGCGCGCACAAACCGGAAGAATGCTTAGGTGCTGAACCCGCGGCTGCTGGCCTAGAAGAGCAGGGTTTTGGTTTGAAAAACTCCTGCGGTAAAGGCAATGCCGAAGACACTGTTACCAGTGGTTTAGAAGGTGCGTGGTCGGTTAGCCCAACGCAATGGACTATGCAATATCTCGACAACCTCTACGGTTTCGATTGGGTGAAAACCAAAAGCCCAGCAGGGGCAATACAGTGGATTCCCGCCAACAATCAGGCATCGAACTTAGTACCCGATGCTCATGTGGCCGGCAAGCGCCATGCGCCCATCATGTTCACCACCGACTTATCGATGAAGGAAGACCCTATCTATCGCGAGATCACTCAGCGCTTCCACAAAGACCCGAAAGCCTTTGAGCTGGCGTTTGCTAAAGCTTGGTTCAAACTCACCCACCGCGACATGGGTCCAAGCGCGCGTTATTTAGGCCCAGATGCGCCGAAAGAAACGCTGAGCTGGCAGGATCCTTTACCAAAAGTTGATTTCACGCTGATCAACGCCGCTGACGTAAAAACCCTGAAAGCGAAAATTCTTGATGCTGGCGTGGCAGGCCCTGCGCTAGTGCGCACAGCCTGGGCATCGGCAGCGAGCTATCGCGGCACCGATATGCGCGGTGGTGCTAACGGTGCGCGTGTACGTTTAGCGCCAGCGAAAGATTGGGCGGCTAACAATCCCGCCGAACTGAATGATGTGCTGAAAACACTGACGAAGGTTCAGGAAGGCTTTAACAAGTCGCTGAACGGTGGCAAAAAAGTGTCCTTGGCTGATGTCATCGTACTCGGTGGTAATGCTGCCATTGAGCAGGCGGCGAAAAAAGCTGGCTTCATCGTTAACGTGCCATTTGCACCGGGTCGAGTCGACGCCACGCAAGCGCAAACCGATATTGCATCGTTTGCCATGCTAGAGCCGAAAGCCGATGGTTTCCGTAACTACTACAGCAGCGAAAGTCTGTATAAACCGACCGATGCCCTAGTTGATCGCGCCAACCTGCTAAGCCTCAGCGTGCCAGAAATGACGGTGCTGGTGGGTGGTCTGCGCGTGCTTGATGCCAACGTTGGTGGTGCTCGTGAAGGCGTCTTCACTAGCCGTCCTGGCACCTTGAGCAACGACTTCTTCGTCAACCTGCTCGATATGTCGACAAAATGGACACCATCGGAAAAGTCCGCTGGTCTCTACGAAGGTCGTGACCGTGCCACTGGCACATACAAGTGGTCAGCAACGCCCGTGGACTTAGCCTTTGGTTCAAGCTCCGAGCTGCGCGCGGTATCTGAGGTCTATGCCAGCAACGATGGCCAAGGCAAGTTTGTGCAAGACTTTGTTAAGGCTTGGAATAAAGTCATGACGCTGGATCGATTTGACTTAAAGAAGTGATGTGAAAAGATGAGTCGCTGAGCAAAAAGCCCGCCTAGTGCGGGCTTTTTGTTGGCCTTAAACTCTTGCTTTGCATTTCTCGCAACATCACCTTCGCGCGGCAGCTATCCAAGCATAGTGGACGCGCTCGCGCAGCATGGTGATCAAGCCAGAGTCAAAGCCCTTCTGGCAGCAGCAACTCGTAAGTCACACCCAGACCGGCACGCTGCCCGCCAATGCTCTGATTACTACCGCGATCGCTGGTGAAATAAAGCCGACGACCATCCGGCGAGAAGGCGATGCCCGCGACTTCTGACTGATCCTGCCCGACGATCTGCAGCAAGGGCTTGAGCTGGCCATCCGGCAAAATCACCACGATCTGCATGTCGCCACCATCTTCGGCTACTAGCACATCACCGCGATCGGTGACCGTGATGTTGTCGACACCAGAGAGGATGGGATTACTGTCAGTGGCGAGGTCGTACAGTACCTCCAGGGTTTCGCCGAGAATGTCGTAGACCCAAATGCGGTTGTCGCCCTTGGTGGCAAAGAAAATGAAGTCGTCAAATAGCCAGATACCTTCACCACCATCAAACGCTGCCGAGTCTTCACGCCTGTGTTCACTCTGCGCCAGCGCCGGCTCCAGAGCATCGCGCCAGACCACGCGCTGCGGCTGCGTCAGTGCCTCGGCCACGCCGGTCGGCACATCCATGACTTGCAGCATGCCGCTGGCTAGAGCCGGACGCCCGCCCGTCGGCCAATCGCCCGCGGATGGCAACCAACGGTAGAGACGACCCTCGGGCATGTCCTCGGTCATGTAGATGATGCGGCGACTGGCATCAATCGCTACCGCCTCGTGCGAGAACAAGCCCAGCGTCGGGCGTGACTGCGCGGCACTACGGCCGACCGGATCGCACTCCCAGACCAACCCTTCAGGAATTTCCTCGCAAGACAGCCAGGTCTGCCAAGGCGTAACGCAACCGGCACAGTTGAAGGTGGTACCGGAGAGGATCTGGAAGGCATCGATAATGTTGCCATCACGATCAAATTCGATGGCGCTGGCCCCGCCCATACCGGGCGTGAGGCGCTCCAGCGGGTTCGCCAGCGGCGCCAGCTCAGGCACCGCGAAGCCGAGGCTGCCGAAGCCGGGCACTTCACTGTTGGAGAGATAGAACCAGCCGCCATCCGGCTTCGCCATGACACCGCCGCCATCGGGGAAGATATGCCAGCGATAGCTAGTCTCAGCCACCGGCTGCAAAGCCTCCGCCACCACGCGCATGTCGAAGCCAGCGGGGAGGCGCACGCCAAAGGCATTGGGCTCGCCAAGCGGGCCGAGATTGGCAAAGCGCCCGGGCGCACGCGGCTGCTTTAGGCGACTGGCTACAGCACCTGAGGCTGAGCTGTCCGTGAGGTTATCGCCACAGGCTGACAACAAGGGTGCCATTCCAGCCGCGCCAGCTAACAAAAACAACTGGCGCAAAAAGGCACGTCTATCCACAGCGGGCAACACACTCACGGCAAACTCTCCCAAGCGAATACAAAATTTTAACGCCTACCATGATAATGGATAATTCAATCCCGTAAATTATGCGGGATCATGTAGCGCGTGATCGCCGGCACCAGCAGCACGGCAGCCACCATATTGGCGAGGAACATGAATGCTAGCAGCATGCCCATGTCACGCTGGAATTGCAGCTCCGAGAACATCCACATCGCCACTGACAACGACAGCGCGAAGCCGGTAAAGATCACCGCCTTACCCGAACGTTGCAGAGTGCGGTAATGCGCCGCTTCCAACTTCATACCCATGCCCATGCTTTCTTGCAAAATGGCGTAGTGGTAGATGCCATAGTCAACGCCAATACCCACCGCCATCGCCAGCACCGGCAGTGTGGCAACCTTAAGGCCGATGCCGAGAATGGCCATGAAGGCATAAGCCAGCACCGACACCATCGCCAGCGGCAAGCCGATCGATAGCACTGAGGCAAAATCACGAAACGACAGCCAGACAAACAGCACGATGATGGCAAAAACGCCCAGCACCACCTGCATTTCATCAGCATGGATAACTTCGTTGGTCGCCGCCATAACGCCGGCATTACCGGTGGCTAGGCGGAATTTCATGCCATTGGGCTCGCGCTCGGCATTGAAAGCCTTCACCGCATTGACCACATGCTCCAGCGTTTCGGCCTTGTGGTCTTTCAGGTAAATGAACACCGGCATGGCACTGCAATTGGAGTTGAACAAGCCCGCGCTGCTGGGCAGCAGACTGGTCATGCGAGACAGTGATTGCGGGTTGCGCGGCACCGTGTCGGCCTGTGGACGGC
>JBDSQT010000097.1:0-2851 GCA_039929665.1 Paraperlucidibaca sp. | reverse complement strand
GACCCTTTTGCGTCGCGCTTAACCGAGGTTAGGGCGCTTTCAGCAACAGCTTATTTAGGGCTGATGGCTGCGACATCTAAAACCACTTGGGTTTTGGCATCAACACGCACGATGTGGTCGCCGACTTTTAACAGGTCAGTGCCTTTAGGCTGAGCGCTGAGCTTGCTTACTGCGCTGGCATCAACAGAGACAGCTGATTTGGCAACGGAGCTATCGAGCTTAGCGCCCAGCACTAACTTAGACTCATAGCCTGCTGCTGGGGCGCTGGCATCGCTGCTGCCAAAAAGTTTGCCAAAAAATGAGCTAGTGGCTTTGCCAGTAGCGTAGTGCTTTGCCAATGCAAGACGATCAGTCGCATTGATTTTCATTTCAGCACTTTGCTTGAAACCAGCAGTCGAGGCTTGGGCGGCGCCAAGTTTCGCTGCGGCTTGTGCTTTGGCATCGTTCATGGCGGCAGTGCCAGTGGTTTTTGCAGCTTCGGCAGTAGCATGACCGCTTTCTGCAGCCGACTTACCTGTGGCAACACCTGATGCGCCTGCGTGAATAGCATGATCACGGGCTGCAGCAGCAGCTTTGGCTGCCGCTTCTTTTTGTGCTTTCAAGTCTACCGAGGCGCCAACGTCAGCTTGTGCGCCCATGCCACCGAGTTGAAGGCCAGTATTGATGCGAGCATCAAGAGCATAGGCACTGGAGGTGGCGACTAATAATGCAGCAGCTAAAGCGGTATATTTCATAAAATCCTCAGATTCTTATAGCGGGTGAATGAGCTTAACGCAGTTCTCGTTAAACCGTTTACTTTACGACTTCTTAGTAAGTGCAGGCATTTCAAACCGAACGCCATGCCAGCCGCTGATCATGAATGCACGGATATTGGCGTGATCATCAGCATTGGGCGTGGCAATAACGGAGGCGTAATGTTCGGCAAAGCAGAGCAGCGTGTCTTGCTCGGACAGGCCGATGAGCTGTGCAAAAGCAAATACTCGGCAAGCGCCTTCGTTTTGCCCCGCAGCATTACGGGCAACGCCATTGCTAAATGCCTGTGGCGCATAGGCGTAGTGCTGATTAATAAAGGCAATAACCGTAGAAAACTTAGCACGGTGGGCGCGTAAGTCATTAAGTAAGGTGGGCCAAGTCTGAGTTGTCATCGAGCTATCCTTTGAAATACAGGCGCGAAGTGTAGCGCGAGTGTGTATCAGCACGTTGACCGAGGTCTGTCCTATGGTATCGATTGCTCAGTAAATGACATAAAATGCATCACGAACTGCTGAATGACCTCCACCTTCGAGAGAGAATGACTATGGCTGCTATTGATACCGCCGAGCTGGAACTGTTTCGCGACAATGTGAAGCGTTTCTTGGAAAACGAAATTCACCCGCATTATGAGCAGTGGGAAACCGATGCTTGGATGCCGCGCGAGTTTTGGAACATGCTCGGCGACAATGGCCTACTCTGTGTCGACCAGCCTGAGCAATACGGCGGCGTTGGCGTGCCCTTCCAATACTCCATGGTCATTCTCAACGAAATGGCAAAAATGGGTTTGTCATCGCTGGCCACTGGCGTCAGCGTGCATTCCGATATTTGCGCGCCCTATGTCGAGCATTTAGGCACGCAAGCCGTGAAAGACTATTGGCTGCCGCGCATGGCCACCGGCGAAGCCGTGGCAGCGATCGGCATGTCTGAGCCAGGTGCGGGTTCCGACCTAGCCGCCATCCGTACCAGTGCTGTTCGCGACGGTGATCACTATGTGGTGAATGGTTCGAAAACCTTCATCTCCAACGGTCAGCACGCGGACATCGTCATCATGGCGGTGAAAACCGACCCAAGCTCTGGCGCTAAAGGCGTGTCATTGCTGCTCATGGACACCTCGCTGCCGGGCTTTAACAAAGGCAAAAAGCTAGTGAAGATGGGTCTGCAGTCGCAAGACACCTCAGAGTTGTTCATGGACAACGTGCGCGTGCCGGTTGACTGCCTGCTAGGCCAAGAAGGCAAAGGCTTTGCTTATATGATGAATGAGCTGCCGCGTGAGCGTTTGAACATTGCGGTGATTGGCGTAGCGGCTTCTGAGGGCGTGCTCGAAGACACCATTAAATATGTGCAAGAGCGTAAAGCTTTCGGTAAGCCCTTGGCCCAGCTGCAAAACACGCGCTTCACCTTGGCGACTTGCAAAACCGAGATCTTAGCGGCGCGCGCCTTTGTTAATAATTGTGTTGATCTGCATGCCGATGGCAGGCTCGACATCCCCACCGGTGCTGCCGTTAAGCTATATGCCACGGAGTTACAAGGTCGCGTTGCGGATGCCTGCTTGCAGATGCATGGCGGCTACGGCTATATGATGGAATATCCCGTGGCTCGTGCTTATGTCGACGCGCGTATTCAGCGTATCTACGGCGGTGCCAGCGAGATCATGAAAGAAGTGGTTGCCCGCGAGATGTTGGGCCGCTAAGTCGGACTCATGGCCGGTCAGAGCTGACCGGCCATGGTCTAAAGTGAAGGTGTTAGCTGAGCTGAAGCAGTCTGAATAGATGCTTTCGATGCGCCCGCATCCGACAGCGCGACGAACCAATACCTTGCGCCATTCTCCGGCGCGGCGATGGGCGAATGGTTCATGGATAACGGCATGGACGCGCTGATCGTGTTCGACGATCTCTCGAAACATGCCGTCGCGTATCGTCAGGTATCGCTCGTGCTCAAGCGCCCGTCAGGCCGCGAGGCGTATCCCGGCGATGTGTTCTATCTGCACTCGCGTTTGCTTGAGCGCAGTGCGCGCGTGAACGAACAGAACGGCAACGGCTCGCTGACCGCGCTGCCGATCATCGAAACGCAAGCTGGCGACGTCTCGGCTTACATTCCG
>JBDSQT010000096.1:0-4020 GCA_039929665.1 Paraperlucidibaca sp. | reverse complement strand
AGAGTCGGCCGCCGGGACGGATTAAGTCATTGATGCTTTGATAGCCACCGAGTGCCGTTTGAATAGCGAACTGCGCTTGCACGTTGGCGCACAGGCGCATGGAGGCGAGCATATCCAAGCCTTCGACATAGTCTGTGGCTTGTGCTTTGGCGCCGCTGACCATCAGCCAGCCAGAGCGAAAGCCAGCGACACGATAGCTTTTTGACAGACCATTGAAGGTGATGCAAAGCAGGTCATTGGCCAGTGTGGCAATGGACGTATGCTGGGCCTCGTCGTAGAGAATTTTGTCGTAAATTTCATCGGCAAAAATAATCAGCTGATGCTTACGTGCTAATGCCACGATGCCTTCGAGGATTTCTGTGGAGTACACCGCGCCGGTGGGGTTATTGGGGTTAATCACCACAATGCCACGGGTTTTCGCGGTGATTTTGCGCTCGATGTCGGCCAGATCGGGGAACCAGCCATTGTCTTCGTCGCAGAGATAATGCACGGCGTTGCCGCCCGACAGCGTCACGGCAGCCGTCCAGAGCGGATAGTCGGGTGCTGGCACGAGCATTTCGTCGTCATTGTTGAGCAGCGCCTGCATGGCCATGACGATTAGCTCAGAGACGCCATTGCCAATGTAAATATCGCCGACATCGACGCCAAGTAAACCTTTGGTTTGGTAGTAGTGCACCACGGCTTTGCGTGCCGCAAAGAGGCCTTTCGAGTCGCAATAGCCGACAGCATTGGGCAGGTTGCTAATGACATCTGAAAGGATTTCTTGGGGCGCCTCAAAGCCAAACGGCGCGGGGTTGCCGATGTTGAGCTTAATGATACGGTGACCTTGCTCTTCCATGGCGTTGGCGGCTTTTAGTACCGGCCCACGAATGTCGTAGCAGACGTCTTTAAGTTTCAGTGATTTGAAAATGGCCATGAGCGCTCACACCGGCAAGTTAAGCGCTTATTCTAGTGTAAATCCGCGCCGTTGTTGACCTTTGCCGCTAGAGAATTCATCACGCAAAATGGCCTTTCGTGGTAAAACTATGGCTTTGAGGCGTACGACAAATGGCTGTTTGCAGCGTTTGTCGGTCCAGCGCGTAGTTTAGGAGATAGCTCGTGACGAAAAAAACCGATGCGCAATGGCGTGCAGAGCTGAGTGCAGAAGCGTTCCACATCACGCGTGAAAAGGGCACCGAGCGCGCCTTTACCGGCGAATACAATGACTGTAAAGCCGAGGGCATGTATCTGTGCCGCTGTTGCGCTGAGCCATTGTTTGACTCAACAACGAAGTACAATTCAGGCTCGGGCTGGCCGAGCTTTTATCAGCCGTTCGCGGGTGAAGCGGTAACCGAACATAAAGACAGCAGCCACGGCATGGTCCGCGTGGAGGTTACTTGTCACAAGTGTGAGGCTCACCTTGGTCATGTTTTTCCCGATGGCCCAGCGCCAACCGGCCTGCGCTATTGCATCAACTCTACTTCGTTAACCCTTAAGCCACGCGACTGAGCGTGACACTCACTCCATTGATAAGGATAAAAAATGAGCACATTAGGTGATTTTTCAGCACAGCGTATTGATGGCGAAAGTGCGTCACTAAAAGACTACGAGGGCAAAGTGGTATTAGTGGTCAATACCGCGAGCAAATGTGGTTTTACGCCGCAATTCACCGGCTTAGAGAGAATTTATCAGCGCTTTCACGATAAGGGCTTTGTCGTTCTGGGTTTCCCCTGCAACCAGTTTCTTAATCAAGACCCAGGCAGCGATAGCGAAATTGCCCAATTTTGCAGCCTCGACTACGGCGTGACCTTTCCGATGTTTGCCAAAATTGATGTTAATGGCCCCGAGGCTCATCCATTATTTCAACACTTGAAGCAGGCTGCGCCGGGTCTGCTGGGCAGCAAAAAAGTGAAGTGGAATTTCACCAAATTCTTGGTGGGTAAAGATGGTCAGGTGATTGATCGCTATGCGCCGACCACCAAGCCCGAAGACTTGGTCGCGGACATCGAAAAAGCACTCGCGCATTAAAGCCCAGCAATAGCCTCGCTTTCAGCCCACAGACGCTCAGCTACGGCGGCGTCTTTGGACTCGCTAGAGGTCATGGCCTTTTTGCGGCGCACGAAATATTGCCCGTGATGATGCTCAGCCTCAGACGCCAGCGCTAACCACACGGCGGTATCGGCGCCTTGTGCTGGGCTAATCAAGACCTTGTCGACCAGCCATTGTGCCGCTGCCGGTAGTTCACGCCAAATGCCCGTGGCGACGCCACCGGGGTGGAAGGCGTTGACGCGAATCGAGCTGCCCTGCAACTGGGCGGCGAGGGCGCGGGCATAGACCAAGTTAGCTAGTTTTGCACTGCCGTAAGCGGCTATATTGCTCCAGTAGCTTTTGGGGTTTTCATAGCGCTCGGCGCTTAAGTGGCCAGCCCAATGTGCGGCCGAACTGGTCACCACAACACGTGCCAAACTGGCCTCATGTAAACGCGGCAGCAGATGTTGCATGAGTCGGAAATGGCCGAAATGCATAGTGCCCATCATGCTTTCAATACCGTTATCGAGCTGGCGCAGGCCATTGGTGTAGCTGCCAGCATTGAGTATAACGGTGTCGAGCTCAGGCAGGGTGCTGAGCACGGTGAGTGCGGCGGCATCGATCTGAGTAAAGTCTGCTAAATCGAGTGCAATAGCGTGCAGCCTAGCTTTGGGGTAGCGACGGCGCACATCGTCCATGGCCGCCATGGTTTTCGCTAAATCACGTGCTGCAATGGCAACTTCATGGCCAGCAGCGGCAAATGCCTTAACCATTTCTAAGCCTATGCCACTGTTGCCACCGGTGACTAGAATTTGCCGCGTTGCTTCCACCATATGCCTCATCCTGCACAACTCG
The DNA here is from genome assembly GCA_039929665.1 of Paraperlucidibaca sp. Taxonomy (GTDB): domain Bacteria; phylum Pseudomonadota; class Gammaproteobacteria; order Pseudomonadales; family Moraxellaceae; genus Perlucidibaca. Next base: position 1,158 of record JBDSQT010000096.1, on the reverse strand, counting down.
TAGTATGTGGGTTGGCGTTGCATGCATTTGCAATACAGCGCTGTAAGTTTCGCGATACTACGATATAACAAGGCACTGAGCATCTACGGGCGGAATGATTCATGGCGGTAATCGGCATTTTTGGCGCAGGAAGTGTGGGTTGTTATGTAGGTGGATGCTTAATGGCGTCGGGTACGGATGTGGTCTTAGTGGGCCGGCCATCGCGTCGTGATGAGTTGCGTGAGCATGGTTTGCGCGTCAGTGACTATCGGGGCCGTGAGCATCAGTTCGACAGTGTTAAGGTGGCCACTAGTGCTGCTGCCTTAAGCGAAGTTGAGGTGGTTTTAGTCACCGTGAAGTCGGCCGACAGCGCCCAGGCGGCAGTGGATTTAGCGCCACATTTGCGTGAAGGCACCTGGGTCGTGAGCTTGCAAAATGGTATCGATAACGCCGCCACGCTGAGTCGTGGTCTGCCGCGCTGCCGCGTGGTGGCGGGCATGGTGCCATTTAATGTTGCACATCGGGCACCGGGTGTGTTTCATCAGGGCACTGAGGGCTCGCTTGCCGCCGAGCGTGAGGTCGGTCTGCAAGCGCTGATTAGTAAAGCCTTTGCGAAAGCCAAGCTCGCCGTGCAATGGCATGATGATATGCCCTCGGTGCTCTGGGCCAAGCTGCTGCTGAATTTAAATAACCCCATCAATGCCTTGTCGGGCCGACCACTGAAGGAAGAGTTATCGTTGTGGGCGTATCGCCGCTGTTTAGCGATGGCGCAACGCGAGGCTTTAAATCTATTACAGAAGGCCGGCATTAAGCTGGCGCGACTGACGCCATTAGCGCCGCAATGGATTCCGCTGATGATGTCGCTACCGGATTTCTTATTTGCTCGACTCGCGCACAAGTTGCTGGAAATTGATCCCTTAGCGCGCTCATCGATGTGGGAAGATTTTGAGACCGGACGGCGCACCGAAATTGACTGGATTAATGGCGAAGTGGTGCGCTTGGCTGAGCGTCTTGGCGAGAGCGCACCGGTGAATAAACAGCTCATGCGCTTGGTGCGCGATGCTGAGCAAGGCGGTCTGCGGCAATGGGATGGATCGGCGTTATTGTTATCGCTGAAGGCTGCGGCCGATAGCGCCTAAGGGTTGCCGCTAGTAGCTGCTTAAGACGGTCAATCCTATT
>JBDSQT010000095.1:0-3861 GCA_039929665.1 Paraperlucidibaca sp. | reverse complement strand
TCGTAGTATCGGATGAGTCGGCATTGAGCGTGCTGACACGCGTTAGCGCTCCGGTCGTTGGTGTAATAATAACGATACGGCCTTCGGTGCCTAGACGCGTTAAGGCGTAGAGTTTGCCTTCTGAATTGCGGTAGTCAATTGCCAATACTTGCTCACCTTTTTCGAGAGCATTTTCCTCAAACCCATTCTCGTTTCTATTCACTGTATTGGTAGCAATGCCAAAGCCACCTGTACCAAGAAACGAACCTTGACGCGCAAACTCGGTGTCATCTAAGTCGACACCAATAATGCGGTTTTGATTGGTCAATAAGTAAGCATTGGGGGGGCTCACCTTAGTGAGAGGGCCAGTAGCAGCGCCGCCGCCGCAGGCACCGAGTAGGCCAGCAGTGGCGATTAGCGTGACGGCATAGGCCAAGGGTTTGATTGTTGTTCGAATTGACATAAGGCGTCCTAGACTTAGCGCAGCAGCTGCGCGTGGTGATGTAGATGGTCAGCGACAAAGCTGCTGATGAAATAATAGCCGTGATCATAACCGCTCTGACGGCGCAGCGTTAGCGGCTGGCCGGCGGCTTGGCAGGCCGCCTCGAAACGATCGGGGTGCAGCTGATTGATGAGAAACTGGTCATCCAAGCCTTGATCAACGAGTAGCGCGGAGGTGCGTTTACCATCCTCGATCAAGGCCGTGGCGTCGTAGGCGCGCCATGTTGCGCGGTCATCGCCTAAGTAGCGGCTAAAGGCTTTTTCGCCCCAGGGGCATTGGCTGGGCGCAGCAATGGGTGCAAACGCCGACACCGACTGGAAAAGCTCGGGATATGTTAAGCCGATGGTCAGCGCACCGTGGCCGCCCATGGAGTGGCCCATGATGCCGACACGATCGGCGCGCGCTGGGAAGTGCGTGAGAATGAGACTGCGTAGTTCATCACTAACATAGCTGCCCATGCGGTAGTGCTTCGCCCAAGGCTGCGCAGTGGCATCGAGGTAAAAGCCCGCACCAACGCCAAAGTCCCAATGCTCGCGGTCGCCGGGCAGCTCGATATCGCGCGGACTGGTGTCGCAGCTCACTAGCATCAAGCCGAGCTCTGCGGCGACACGTTGTGCGCCGGCCTTGACCATGAAGGTCTCTTCAGTGCAGGTTAATCCGGCAAGAAAAAACACCACCGGCACGGGGCCATCAGCCGCTTGTGGTGGCTGATACACCGAGAAACGCATGGGTAGGCCAATCGTGCGGGAGTCATGCGTGTAAAAGCCCTGCACACCGCCGAAGCAGGCATGCTGGCTACGACATGTTATTGCCATCTAAGTACCCAGCTTGGCTTGGTGGCGTCTGGAGGGCCAGCGCATAAAAATCGCCACGCCCAGTCCCCACGCGCCATTTAATAAAAGACCACCGATCACGGTTTTGGTCTCTACTGGTAAGCCTTTTAATGGGAAAACGATAAGCATCGCCACGGCAGTGGGGCCAATGGCGCCCAATAACACGGCTTTGAGCCAGTAGCCGGCACCCTGACTATGGCGTATCCAGTACGCTACAGGCCAACCCCAGAGCCCACCCCAAAATGCTAAGGAAATGACCGCAGGCACCCCTAGCGGATGGCTTGGCGTCATATTAAAGGCCGGCACCGCTACCATGCCGACGCTATAAAATAGGTTAAACAGACCTTGATGAAATAGCAGTGTGGCAATAAAGCCGGCGGCAAATGCTTTCAATGCAAACATGACGTTGTCTTGCGTGCTGAGCTTAGTCATAGATCACCACACTGCGTATTGATTCGCCGCGCTTCATCAGCTCGAAGCCTTCATTGATGTCGTCGAGCTTGAGCCTGTGGGTAATCAGTGAGTCGATATTGATTTTCCCTTCCATATACCAGTCGACGATTTTCGGCACATCGGTGCGTCCGCGTGCACCACCGAAGGCTGAGCCTTCCCATTTGCGCCCGGTCACGAGTTGGAAGGGCCGCGTACTGATTTCTGCGCCAGCTTCTGCGACGCCGATGATGATACTGCGACCCCAGCCCTTATGCGTGCACTCCAGCGCGTCACGCATGACCTTGGTATTGCCGATGCACTCGAAGCTGTAGTCGGCACCACCATCGGTCAGTTGCACAATGGCATCGACAACATTTTCATGGTCTTTCGGATTAATGAAGTGTGTCATGCCAAATTCACGAGCCATTTTTTCGCGATCAGGATTTAAGTCGACGCCAATGATTTTGCCAGCGCCGACCATTTTTGCACCCTGAATAACGTTGAGGCCGATGCCGCCGAGGCCAAACACCACGACATTGGCTCCCGCTTCTACTTTGGCGGTAAACAGCACCGCGCCGATGCCGGTAGTGACGCCACAACCGATGTAGCAAACCTTGTCGAAAGGCGCATCTTCGCGGATTTTTGCCAAGGCAATTTCCGGCACCACGATGTAGTTTGAGAAGGTCGACGTGCCCATGTAATGGAACAGGTCTTGGCCATTCAGCGAGAAGCGCGAGGTGGCGTCGGGCATCAGGCCGCGGCCTTGCGTGCTACGAATGGCTTGGCAGAGATTAGTTTTTTGCGACAGGCAGAATTTGCATTCGCGGCATTCTGGTGTGTAAAGCGGAATGACGTGGTCACCCTTGCGCAAAGATTTCACACCGGGGCCGACATCAACGACAACGCCAGCACCTTCATGGCCTAAAATCGATGGAAATATGCCCTCGGGATCGGCTCCGCTGAGCGTGTAGTAATCGGTATGGCAAATGCCCGTGGCTTTGATTTCGACTAAGACTTCACCGGCTCGTGGGCCTGCAAGGTCGACGGTTTCAATGGTCAGGGGCTGGCCAGCTTTCCAGGCTACCGCGGCGCGCGTTTTCATAAGGCTAAAGCTCGTTGCAAATGATGGCCTAGACCATAGCAATTGCAAGCGTAAGCGTCACCCATACAGCTCAGTAAAGACGACACAAGGCAGGAAAGCAGCGTGCGATTGGCAAAAAAAAGCGAGAGTAGCATTCACTACTCTCGCTTAAGTCAGCGGGCACTCTGACCGTGCCCTAGACAAATCACCGTTTACGGTAAAGTGGGTGTTGCTGGCAGGCCAAGATCAGGCAAGCCGGTAGGTAAGCCAGTGCCACTAGCAGAGAGCAAGGCTTGGATATTGCTTGCCAGCGTTTGCAGGTCGGTCGCGCTAGGTAGCTTTGGTGGCAGGCTCAGGCGTGGCGGTGTCCCGGCAATCGGGTAGTCGAGCGCAATCAGGCTATTGCCATTGGCACGCGCTTCACCGAGCAGGTATTCGCCAGCGGGCACATCGTAGTAAAACGTTGCCGGTGCCGACTTCAGTGCTGTTGCGGCACTGGGAATACTGCCTGGTAGACCAGGTAGCGCCGGCAGGCCAGGCGCACTTGGCAGTTGCGCACCTTGCAGCACGCCGCCTAAATCATCGATAGCACGGCCGAGTGTTTCTGTGCCGAGATTATGCCAACGCACCGCCATGATGTTGATTTTGCCTGTCTTCACCGTGTTGACGGCGTAGCCGGCAGTCATGCCTAAGCGCGAGTCCAGCTGTAGCAAGCTGCCGAAATCTTGGCCATTGAGTGAGCCAGCTGCTTGGAATGGCAGCGGCAATGGTAGCGGATTGCTGTTGTAGCCAACCATCGGCTCCACGCGACGGATATTCAGCGGACCAATCGGGAGAGCATTGAACACGGGCGCGAGCAGTTGGCTAGCACCTGAATCAACGGCACTACCACGGGTAACTTGTACGCCGTAGGAGTTCACTTTCGGCGCTTGCGTAGAAAGATCAGCCAAGCCGATATTAAGTGGCAGCGGTAATGGCAGTTTGCTGGTCAGGCCAGAGAGACCAGGAATGCTCGCCAGTGGACTAGCGGCGGT
>JBDSQT010000094.1:0-2607 GCA_039929665.1 Paraperlucidibaca sp. | reverse complement strand
ATATTGCCATGCCGCCCATCGGGGTATTAGTGGGTGGTGTGAGCTTTATCGATCTGGCGATTGTCTTGAAAGAGGCGACTGCCGACCAGCCGGCTGTCCTGCTCTCTTACGGTAAGTTTCTCCAGACGCTGCTCGACTTCATGATTATTGCCTTTTCGGTGATGATGGCGGTGAAGGCTATCAACGCCATGAAGCGCCAGCCTAAGCCTGTTCCAGTAAAAGCCCCTGAGCCAACGCCGCCTTCGCCACAAGAGCAGTTGCTAATGGAAATTCGCGACTTATTAAAGCAAAAAGGTTAAACCCGCATGAGCCTGAGCGAAGAAGGCGCTTTACTGCGTATTAAGCGAATGGAAGCAGCGCTTATTCGCAGCCACCTTTTGCACAATGATGTGCTGCCAGCCGCGGACTATGAGTTGCTACGCTATGCCTTGGTATTGGCGCGTTTACGGGCGTTTAGCCCTGGCGCTGCCGGCCCGGGTAAATCAAAAAAAACCGCGCGCACCGAGGTGACATTAAACCGTACGCCAGTAGCGACTTTGCGCCAGCTGCTGCTCGATACGCTCTATGTGCCTCTACGCGAGCAACGCAATATTCTCTTGCGCTTGAGTCAGTTGCGTCAGCAAGTATTAAATGTTCGGGCGGCAACAGAGCGGGCTCGTCGAGAGTTACTAGCCACGCACGCCAATGACTTCAATGCAGCGGAGCTTGATGCCGAGCTATGCCATAAAGTCTTGGTGCTCGCACCGGGTGGCGGTGGTGGTTCAGGCTTTGTGTATATTGGCTTGGTTGCCCGCTTAAAAGCGGAAGGAATGCTGCCGTCCTATATTGTCGGCGCATCTATTGGTGCATTGCTTGGTGGTTTGATCGCTCGCCATACATCCCCTGATATTGACGCGTTGTTGGCGTGGGGTAAGGCCCTGCGCATACGTCAAATATTTTCGCGGCCAACAGCAACCGGCGTATTAAGTTTGCCCGGAGTGGTGCGCTTACATTTGCGTGGCATGGATCAGATGTTGCGCCATCCCGATGGCACAGCGCTGCGTATTAAAGACTTAGCCATACCCTATGACGCCATGATTGCGGGAGTTAGGCTATCGGCTTATCGAGACTTGCCGGCACTGCCAGAGCGGCGTAGCCATATCTTGGGTGCGCCTATGCTGGTGGCAGAGCGTATGTTGCATCTGCTGAGTTATTTCAGCCCGCAAGTGACGAAAGAGATCGTCTTGGGGCGTGATGAGGCGACTCGCGAGTTACGTGTGGTTGATGCGATTGGTCTGTCATCGGCGATTCCCGGCGTATTGCAATATGCCCCATGGCAAGAGGATGCACACAGCTTGCGTATTCTCAGTGATCTGCGCGCGACCCATAAGCTTCGCGCCTTCATGGATGGCGGCACGGTGGCCAATGTGCCTGCGCGTGCCGCCTGGGAAGGTGTTCAGTCGGGACGCATCGGTACGCGCAATGCGTATTACTTGGCGCTTGATTGCTTCCATCCGCAATGGAGTGCAGGGCACGCTTGGTTGATTCCGGTCACGCAGGCTATACAAGCTCAGCTGCCTGCTCAGCGGCCTTATTACGATTGGCTGGTGCGCTTTCAGCCGACACCCTCGCCAGTGAACTTATTACCCTCTGAGGCGGTATTCGATAAGGCGTTTGAATGGGGCTGGCAGCAGGCTGAGTCGATTTTACCGCAGTTGCGCGAAGCCCTAAGGCCTCTCCAAGTGCCTGTTTTCGATGCCGCTTAAGCAGATTTATAGTATTTGAGTGAACAAGTGTTGACTTAAAATAGTTACATGCGTACTCTGAGTGTGTAGATGTTCACTTGGAGACGCAAAAATGTCGTCGCAATTTGCCTTACCCTCATTTGTAGGTCGTGTCGTGAAGTCTGTCGTGACCCCAACGGTCATCGATTTCTGGGCCGCCGAACTTGGTTTTGATCGCCGCGTTGAGCGCACCATTTGCCGCGTTGTTGCGCGCTGGATGGAAACCGCCGACACCGTCACGCTGGTGCTCAAACCCAATAGCAACTTCACCGGCTTCCACGCTGGCCAGCACGTCAATCTCAGTGTTGAGATTAACGGCATTCGCCACACACGCAGCTATAGCTTCAGCGAAGCACCAGCAGCAACCGGTCTGCTCGCCATCACCATTAAGAAAGTGCCCAATGGCCGCGTCAGCAGCTACTTGGTCGATCAGGTGAAAATCGGTGATCGTATCGAACTCGGTCAAGCCTTTGGCGAGATGACCTTTGTTGATGGCGCACCAGAAAAGATTGTCATGCTGGCAGCTGGCAGCGGCGTGACACCGTTGATGAGCTTGCTGCGCGAGCTGACACAGCAACAGATGCCCAGCGATGTGGTGTTTATGTTCTGGGCGCGCACACGTGCTGACCTGATTTTCCGCGATGAGCTGGAAGCGCTGGCTGCAAGCTATCCGCAGCTGCGTGTCGTGCCGATCTATGAACATGAGACAGAACTGCGTGCTGGCGACTTAACCGGTCGCCCCTGTGCTGAACAGTTTGCTGATATCAGCGACCTTAATGAGCGCACGGTTTATGCCTGCGGTCCGACCGGCTTTATGAATGCCGTGCAAACGTTGGTTGGCGAA
>JBDSQT010000093.1:0-5235 GCA_039929665.1 Paraperlucidibaca sp. | reverse complement strand
AGCATTTTGCCTCCCGCCGTGCCATGGATATCGATGGTTTAGGTGACAAATGGATTGAGCTGCTGATTGCGCAGGAGCTAGTGCATAGCAGCGCCGATCTTTATGCGCTGACGCTGGAGCAGTTGCTCACATTGCCACGCATGGCCGAAAAGTCGGCGACGAACTTGCTCAATGCCATTGCGAAAAGTCGTGAAACCACCTTTGCGCGCTTTCTCTACGCACTCGGTATTCGTGACGTTGGTGAAACCACGGCGGCGGCGCTAGCGCGTCAATTTGGGCGTCTAGAGGCCTTACTCGTTGCCGATGAGGCCGCGCTTTTAGCCACGCCGGATGTCGGTCCAGTGGTGGCCTGCTCAATTCGACAGTTTCTCGCTGAGCCGCACCACCAAGACATCATTGCGCAGTTGCAAGCGGCTGGCGTGCAGTGGTCAGATCAAGCCGCCGCGCAAGACTTACCGCAACCTTTAGCTGGGCAAACCTGGGTACTCACCGGCACCTTGGCACATATTGGCCGCGATGAGGCTGGTGATCGACTGCGGGCGCTGGGCGCAAAAGTCAGTGGCAGTGTCTCGAAGAAAACCCATGCGGTGGTTGCGGGTGAGCGTGCCGGCAGCAAGCTCGATGCGGCAAAAGAGCATCATGTGCCGATCTTAGATGAGGCCGCATTGCTGGCATTACTTGCGACGTACGAGTTGACCTCATGAGGGGCCTAATAATCGCATGCGCCGCGCTATTGCTGGCCGCCTGCGCGACCTCACCACCTAGGCATCCGCTCAATCTCTGTTCAGTGTTTGCTGAAAAGACCGACTGGCGCGAGCCGGCACGAGAGGCGCAAGGGCAGTGGGGCATTCCGGTCTCGGTACTAATGGCAACGATCTATCACGAGTCGTCGTATCGCCACGATGCATTGCCGCGCAGGCGCTATTTTCTAGGCTTTATTCCGATGGGGCGTGTGTCCAGCGCCTTTGGCTATTCCCAAGCGCTCGATGGCACTTGGGACGAGTATGTCACACGGCAAAATCGCTGGTTTGCTAGCCGCGAAAACTTTGCCGATGCCATCGACTTTGTTGGCTGGTATCACTACGGCACGCGTAAAGAGCTCGGCATGCGCGCCGATGATATGCGTAGTTTATATCTGGCCTACCATGAAGGTCGCGCCGGTTTTGCCCGCAGTAACTACATGCGCAAACCGTGGTTAATGGCCTACGCCGACCGCGTGGCGAGCACGGAGCAGAGCTATAGCCAGCAATTAGCTACGTGCTCGGCGTGGCGTCCATAAGCGCCCACGTTGCCAATCACGCCAAATAAAGCGATCCGGCGCTAGCTGCTCGGCTATCGACTCAGACCACGGCGAGGGCGTGCCAGCCAATTGACTAGCAATAATCTCTGCCGCTACCCATGCCTGTGTATAGCCTTTCGCGCCATGGCCTATGCTGACAAATAACGGCGGTTGCTCAGCCTGAGCGAGCGAGGGTCGATGTCGCCGAGGTGGATACGCGGTCAATGCGCTCAGCAATGTGGGGTCGTGACGCCCAGCCATTGGCGAAAAGTCGGGTGTTTGCCAGCGCAGACTCGCGCGGGCTCGCCAACTTGCTAGTGGTGGCAATGACGCCGCTATTGCTGGCGCAACCTGCGCTAAGGCTTGTGCGTTGTAGGCATTGTCTTCGGCGCGCACATCGGTTTGCCGATCTTGCGGCGAAAACGTCGCGCCAATGCAGTGATAGCCGCCATCAGCTGGCGTCAGGTAGCCGCCATAGCACAGTGTGGTGCGCAGTGGCAGACTGCTTCGACACTGCGATATTTGTCCGCGCACAGGGCGCAGCGCTAAGCCATCGGTCAGTGCTATCGGTGATTCACCGGCATAGGCCAGCACCAGGCTATCGGCGGAAAAAAGCCCTTGCGTGCTGCTAATGCGCCAGTGTGAGTCATGCGCTTGAGCCGTTGCTACGCGAGCATTGAACACCGTGCGGATATTGGCGTGTGACAGCAAGGTCCGCAGCAGGCCATGGGTGCGAATAACACCGGCCTCTGGCAGCCATAACGCCGATTGTGCCAAGTACACACCGGCTTGCTCGCTGGCAGCCTCCGCGCTCAAGCGCCAGACCTGTTTTTGCCACCATGGATGTGTTGCGTCGACATCGCGCAGGCTGCGCGGTTGATCGAGCCAGAGCACGCCGGTTTGCTGAAAATGTGCGGCTAGCGTGGGCTCTTTTAATAGCGCGAGGGTGTGTAGGTAGGCCAACGATTGCAGGTGTGAGGGTGTCAGCGCGGCGTTGACGAGTTTGGGGTAGACAATGGCTAAAGCATTGCCTGAGCCACCCAAGCCCGGCTCGCTGCCGGCATCGAGCACGGTGACGCGATAACCGCGTCTGGCCAATGTCCACGCGCAACTAGCACCGGCAATGCCGGCCCCAACAATCACGACATGCTCAGTCATACGGACGCTGTCTGATGGCTTTTTGTCATACGGCTTATGGCAATGCCAACTTAAACGGTTTCACCGTGACACCGGCGTAAACGCCGGCGGCAACATACGGATCACTGTCGGCAAAGGCTTGCGCGGCGTCGAGGCTATCGAACTCTGCCACCACCAAACTACCGGTGAAGCCGGCAGGGCCGGGGTCTGGGCTATCAATGGCGGGCAGTGGGCCGGCGATCAATAAACGGCCTTGGTCTTTTAAGGCGTTGAGGCGGGCAATATGCGCTGGGCGGGCAGCTTGGCGGCCTGCGAGTGAGTCGGGTGCATCTTCACACCAGAGGGCATACCACATCACTTCTCTCCTTTACTTGGCTGACTATCGCTAGCGACTTCATTAATGGCGCCGCGCTTCACCAACCAAATGCCCTGAGCAATGACAAAGCCAAAGGTCATGGCCATGCTGCCAAACAGTTTGAAGTCGACCCAGTATTCGGTCCAATACAGCACCACAGCGGCATTGGCGGCGGCTGATGCGAGGAAAAATAGCGCCCAGGCAAAATTCAGGCCGCGCCACTGCGTCGGGCTTAGGGTCACTGCATGGCCCATCATGCGCTGGATGACCGGTTGTGAGCCTAGCCATTGGCTGCCGAAAAACACTAACGCCAGCAGGACATAGACGCCGGGTGCTTTCCATTGCAGGAATTTTTCATCGTGCAAGATGAGCGTCAGCGAGCCTAAACCTAGTGTGGCGGCGACGGTAATCCACTGGCCAGTCTCTAAGCGGCGGTGTTGCCACCACATCAGCCCATAAATGACGACGACAGCAACCATCAGCACGCCGGCGGCAACAAACACACCTTCGAGCTTATAGGCGATAAAAAACAAGATGATAGGCAGAAAATCTAACCACGCTTTCATGACGGCTCCGGTTTAGTTATGCAGCAGAAAAGCGACGAGTTAACGCTGACTTAAGTCGCTAAGGCTACTCAGTGAGGCGCTTGTATGAGCGCCGCAAAGCGCGTCAAACCTGCTAAAGTGCTGCATCTTAAAGCAGCACATGAGCGCCGACCATGCCCGCGATTGATTTACACAGCCACAGTCGCTATTCCGACGGCAGTTTAACGCCCACGGAACTGGTCGCACTGGCCGCGAAAGCCGGTGTTAAAGCGCTGGCCTTGACCGATCACGACAGTGTCTCTGGTGTGCCAGAAGCTCAAGAAGCTGCGCGCGAACATGGCATTACCTTGATTCCCGGCGTAGAAATTTCTGCCGCCTGGGGCATCCATAATGTCCATATTGTTGGCCTACAAGTCGATATCCACCACCCCGTTTTAGTCGCCGGTCTCGCGCAACAAGCCGGTGCACGAGCGCGCCGTGCGCTAGCCATTGGTGAGCGTTTAGAGGCGCTAGGCATGAACGGGGCCTATGAAGGTGCGCTGGCATTGGCGCGTGAGCCCGAAAGCATTAGCCGTACGCATTATGGCCAATGGTTGTTAGCGAGTGGTCATGTCACCAATGTGCAGCAGGGCTTTGATCGTTACCTAGGCCCACGCAAGCCGGCTTCTGTGCCCATGCCATGGGCCAGCCTTGAAGAGACCGTGTCGTGGATTGTGCAAGCGGGCGGTGTGCCTGTGTTGGCGCATCCGGGGCGTTACCCCTTGTCGCGTACGAAAATGCGTGAGCTGATGACGGTGTTTCAAGCCGCTGGCGGCATGGCCATTGAAGTGGCCACCGCGACAGAAAAGCCCGATATGGTGCAATATCTTGGTCAACTGGCGCAGCAACGTGGCTTGGCGGCATCGCAAGGCAGTGATTATCATGGCAAACCGGCACCATGGATTGCCCTGGGTCGCTTCCCTAAATTGCCTAAAGGCTGTGAGCCAGTCTGGCAGCGCTGGGGCTGGGCGGCTGATGCATTCAGTGCTGACGCCGCAACTGCTCAGTTGGTTTGAGCACCTAAAGGACACTTCGCATGACGCAACATTGGCGCATTCACCCCGACAATCCCCAGCCGCGCTTACTCAAGCAGGCCGCCGATCGGCTAACCGCTGGCGATTTGATTGTCATGGCCACTGATGCCAGCTATGTGCTGGCTTGCCGCATTGGTGATAAGTCGGCGCTAGACCGCTTGCGTCGCTTGCGTGAACTTGATGAGTCACATCACCTCACGCTGATGTGTCGAGACTTATCGGAAATTGGTACCTACGCGAAAGTTGATAACAGCGTATTTCGTCTGCTGAAAGCGCATACGCCTGGGCCATACACCTTTATCTTGCCAGGCACGCGCGAAGTGCCGAAGCGTCTGCTGCACCCGAAAAAGCAAAGTATTGGCATTCGGGTGCCCGCGCATCCTGTGCCATTGGGGCTGTTGGCCTTGCTTGATGAGCCGCTGCTGACCACCACCTTGCTGATGCCCGGTGATGAATTTCCACTCACCGACCCGGATGACATCATAGAGCGACTTGCTCGGCGCATTGAGGTGATTTTGGACTCTGGTCATGGCAATGTGGCCAGCACCTCAGTGATTGACTTCACCACCGATGCGCCGGAGATTTTGCGCGAGGGTCTGGGCGATGTCAGCGCCTTCAGAATGTAGAAGCCAGCGACTCTGATCTTTTATAGCTGTGCTATTTGCGCATAAATGCCAAAAGACTCAGCGCATAAAACGATAAATGGCGGGTTATTTCACGCAAATAGCGGCATAATTCACCAAACCTACCGCTGAGAAGCGGCAAAACCCGAGACGACACCATGCCAGCTGAGTCCATGACCGCAGCCGAAAGCACAGCCAATCAAGCACTCGAGGCGTCGAGCAC
>JBDSQT010000092.1:0-23727 GCA_039929665.1 Paraperlucidibaca sp. | reverse complement strand
AGCGATTTTCCGACTGTACGATGGTGCTGCCAGTATTGGTCATCATGAAGCAGCCCGTGCCATACGTGCTTTTCACCATGCCCGGCGCAAAGCAAGCCTGACCAATGAGCGCCGCCTGTTGATCACCCGCTACACCACAAATGGCTATGGGCGCGCCCAAAAAGTCAGGCGCGCACTGACCAAAATCAGCGCTGGAATCTTTCACCACGGGCAATACCGCAGCAGGGATATCAAATAAATGCAGCAGCTCTTCATCCCAACACTGGGTGCGGATGTTAAACAGCAGTGTGCGTGAGGCATTCGTTGCATCGGTGGCATGAACCTGGCCATGCGTGAGCTTCCACAGCAGCCAGCTATCGATGGTGCCAAACGCGAGCTCGCCGCGCTCAGCTCGTGCCCGCGCATTCGGCACATGATCAAGTAGCCACGCCAGCTTGGTCGCAGAAAAGTATGGATCAAGTAACAGGCCAGTACGCGATTGAATCAGTGGCTCATAGCCCTGCGCCTTTAACTCTGCGCAACGCTCGCTCGTGCGCCGATCTTGCCAAACAATCGCACGATGCACGGGCATGCCGTTTGCACGATCCCAGAGCACGGTGGTTTCACGCTGATTAGTGATACCAATAGCGGCAATATCGCGCGCATGCAGACCGCCTTTGCGGAGCGCATCGCGGCACACGGTCTCGGTCGCCCACCAAATATCCATGGCGTCGTGCTCGACCCAACCATCGGCAGGAAAGTGCTGCTTGAGCTCGACCTGCGCGCTGGCCACGCGATGACCGGTACCATCAAAGACAATGGCACGGGTGCTGGTGGTGCCTTGATCGATCGATAAAATATAATGCGGCATGGGCGTTATTCTTCTATTTTGACTGATGTTAGCAAGCGCTAAGCGCTCGCGAAAAGATGCCCTACTTTAGCTGGATTGTGTCGATGTTCACCACTACACGCTGTTGTTGATGCAGCAATTTCAATAACAACACCACGCGCTCGAGGCCATCACGAGCGGCCACAACGGCATCTAAACCGGCCAGCGCACCCGACATCACACTCACGACTTGCCCTGGCATAAACAGCTCGGTGAGCGGCTCAGATCCAAGCTCTTGCCCCGCCTCACGCGCTTGCAGCGCAGTGACAATCGCCTCGGGCACCGCCAGCGGTAAATCACCAAAGCGTAATACTTTCGCAACACCACGTGTGGAGCGAATCGGAGCCCAGTTATCGTGCTTGGCACAGAGCTGAATAAACACATAATGCGGAAACAGCGGCTCGACTAGCACCGTGCGTTGACCTTTACGTATGGCCTCACGCTGCAGTGTCGGCAAAAAAGCCTGATAGCCTTGATTGGCGAGCTGCTCAACCGCCCGCGCGCATTCGCGCGGCTTGCACTGCAATACATACCAGTGTCGTGAAGCTAACAACGCATCATCTGTCGCCAGCTCAGGCATTGAGCTTAATTCATCGCGCATTTAGCCTTCCTAGCATTTATTTAGCCACACAAACTGACCGCAACTTTACGCACTAATGAGTTTGCGCAGCCACTGAGTTTTAGTCTGCATCAGCGCGCTGTCGCCGCGCGCCTCGACATTTAAGCGCACCACCGGTTCGGTATTACTCATGCGCAAATTAAAGCGCCATTGAGCAAACTCACGGCTTAGGCCATCAAGCGATGACTCGCTGACTAAACGCTCAGCACCGGACGCTAGTAAAGCCTGTATGGCGTGGTCGACGCGCGCCAAAGCAGCGGCGGCATCGGCCACTTTGAAGTTGATCTCACCACTACAGGGATAGCTCGCCTGTGCTTGCGCGACCAGCGCTGACAACGGTTGGCCTTCGGCAACCAAGCGCTCCAGCAGGAGTAGCCAGGGAATCATGCCCGAGTCACAGCAATAGAAATCGCGGAAATAATGGTGTGCCGACATTTCACCACCGTAGACCGCGCCTTCGCGACGCAATGCACCTTTGATGAAGCTATGACCGCATTTGCTGACTACAGCGCGGCCGCCCATGGCCTCAACTTGCGCGATTGTGTTCCAAGTCAGACGAGTGTCATAGACCACCGCACCGTGAGGCTCGTGCTTAAGTAACTGCGTGCCGAGCAAGGCCACCAGATAATAACCCTCGATAAATGCGCCGGTCTCATCGAAGAAAAAACAGCGGTCAAAGTCGCCATCCCAGGCGATGCCAAAGTCGGCTTGTTGCGCACGCACCACCGCGGCCGTGTCTTCTTGGCACTTCGCCAGCATCGGATTGGGCACACCATTGGGAAACTGGCCATCGGGCTGGTGAAACACGCGAGTAATATCTAGAGCCAAGCCCTCGACCAGCGCATCAAATGCTGGCCCTGCACAGCCATTGCCGGCGTTTACCACGATCTTTAATGGCGTAGCGCGCTTAAGTAGCGCCTGCTGTAATACCGGAAAATCGACGAATGAGCGTACTTTTTCACGATAGGCCTCTGCAATCGGCATAGCCGCGTGCAGCGCTGGGTCAGCTTGATACTGCGCGCCATCGGTGAGCGGAGTAAAGCCATAGCCCTCGCCGACACCAGCCGCATCGGCTTGTTTTTGCAATAACTTGCGGGTCAAAATTTCCATCTCGGCTAGGCCGTCATCGCCGCTGATCGGGCGCGACTCATGGCGCACCATCTTGATGCCATTGTCGCCGACGGGGTTGTGACTGGCAGTGATCATCACGCCGCCGCCCATGACTTCGCCATCTAAGCCAGGAGATCCAGCCGCGTGATAGACCATCTCGGTACCGCCCAAGCCAATATCGCGCGTGGCTACGCCTTCAGCGTTTAGGCCCGCGGCAAAGACCTGTGCAAAACGCTCGCTGGTGTCGCGAATATCGTAGCCAATAGCCACCGGGCCTTGCGGTGTAATCACTCGGGCATAGGCTCGGGCAATGGCATAGACCATGTCGATATGCAGCTGTGCTGGCACCGGCCCGCGCACATCATAGGCTTTAAAAGCCGAGAGTTTGAGGGGTGTCACCGTGTTAGCAATAGTCATTCATAGCCTCTTTAACGCATAATTACAGCACGTCGCCGCGACCGATACCGACATAGGTAAAGCCATTGGCGCGCAGGTATTCGGGGTCGTAAATATTACGACCATCTAGGATAAGCGGATGCTTTAGGCCCGCACGCAAGCGCGCGTAATCGGGACTTTGGAAAATCTCCCAAGCAGTGACGACAATTAACGCATCGGCACCCGATGAACCATTTAACGCCGCATATGGCTCACTCACCAACTCCAGCAACGGTTGGTCCGGGTAGCAATCACGCAAGCTCTCGGCCGCCAATGGGTCATACACACGCGTGCGTGCGCCCTGCGCCCATAACGCCTGCAGCAAGGGATGCACGGCTGAGTCCTGGACACTGGCGGAATTGGGTTTGTAAGCCGCTCCCCAAATAGCAAAACAACGACCGTTAAGATCGCCCTCGAAATAACGCCAGAGCTTACGAAATAGCACATCGCGCTGGCGCTCATTTATGCGCAAGGCATTGGCAATCAGCGTTTGCTCATCGATAGAGGCCTGCACACTGCGCGAAAAATCGAGCAACTCATCGGAGAAGCTCGGGCCACCGAAACCACAACCAGCATCAAGATAGTCCGAGCCGATACGCGGATCAGCAGCTAGCGCTTGGCGTACCAAATCGATGTCGACACCCACACTTTCGCAGAGCGTGGCCATCTCATTCATAAAGCTCATGCGCGTGGCGAGCATGGCATTTACGCTACTCTTGATGAGCTCAGCGGCGGCCAGAGGCACCAGCATCACTTCCCCAGCGCGGCGCGTCATCGGGCGTAATACCTCTAGCATGCTGGCCTGCTGGCTTTCGTCGTCGCAGCCCAAGACTAATAGTGCCGGTTTGGCAAAATTAGCCAGCATATTGCCGCCACGGGCAAATACCGGCAGCGCAAACACCGGCGCAGTCACCGCGGCTTTTAGCTGCGCGAGCGTGCCCAGCGAATAAGGCGACAGCACCACCAGTGATGCCAAACCAGTACCACCAAGCTCAGGGCTAGCTTGCAAACGCTGAGCATAGCCAACTAAGTCCGCTGACGTGCCGCCAATAGCTAACCAATGCTGCGCAACTGCTGCGCTAAAGGCTTGATCTGCAACGAGGCTTGAGGCTCGCTCCGTCATTAATCCTGTCACGCTCATCATGCGCAGCTTTTGCTTTGGTACCAGCTCATGCAGTCCCGCTAGCAAGCCTGGCTCGCGCGCCAGTTCAGCATCCGGTGTACGCACGCACACCGACCAATCGGCGCAGAGCGTCACGGAGTGGCCGGTCGAGGCCAAATGCACCGCAGAGGTCCAGGCAAAGGGCGTGTTGCCATGCACAACAATATTCATGTTCTCTCCCAAGCCACGCGACCGGCGGCGATCACGCGTAACAGCTGCTGCGTAGACGCATCATAATCATCCGCACTGGCGCGACCATCCATCACTGTGTGCGTGGCAGTGGCAATTTGCTTGCCCAACTCCACACCCCACTGATCAAATGGATTGATGTTCCACAGCACCGACGCCACATAAACTTTGTGCTCATAGAGCGCAATGAGCTGACCTAAGCGATACGGCGTGAGTTCATCGAGTAGTAGCGTCGAGGATGGCTGATTACCGCGATAGTAATGGTGGCCCTGACGCGTCGCGTCGCCAAGCATGAGCACACGCGACTGTGCCAAACAGTTGGCTAGGGTCAGTTGCTGCTGGTGTTGCAAGCTCGAGCCGGTGTCATCATCGCGGCTGTAGCGGCGTATTGGCGCGATAAAATCACAGGCCACTGGCTGCGTGCCCTGGTGCAACAGCTGGTAGAACGCATGCTGCGCGTTAGAGCCAACCTCACCCCATAAAATTGGGCAAGTTGCGTAATCAATCGGTGTGCCGAGACGATCTACCGACTTGCCATTACTCTCCATTTCCAGCTGCGTAAGGTAGCTAGGAAAAAGCTTTAAGCGCGCGTCGTAGGGCAAAATAGCTTGGCCATTAATACCTAGAAAAGTACTGTTCCAAACCTGTAGTAGACCCATCAGCACAGGCAAGTTATCGGCCAATGGTGCTTCAGAAAAATGCGTATCCATGGCATGCGCACCGGCAAGTAGCTGCTCAAAGCCGGCCATGCCAAGCTTCAGCGCAATGGGCAAACCTATACCCGACCACAGCGAAAAGCGCCCACCCACCCAGTCCCAAAAGCGAATCTGATTTGACTCGGGGATGCCATAGGCAGTCATCTTTTCTGGCTTTGCCGACACACCAATAAAATGATGACGCAAGATGCGCGCACGATCACTAATGCGCGAACGCATCCACGCGATGGCGGTTTCGGCATTGGACAAGGTGTCGATGGTGGAAAATGACTTGGAGGCGACGACAAACAGCGTAGTTTCTGGGCGCAAATGATCGAGCAGATCGGCAAGCTGCGTGCCATCGATGGAGCTAACGAAATGCACCTGTAGGGCGCGCGCCTCAGGCGGGACAAATTCACCCAAGGCCTGGGTGGCCAAGTACGGGCCTAAGTCAGAGCCACCGACGCCAATACTGACCACATCAATAATCGCCTCGCCAGTGACACCGCGCCATTGCTGCGCGTGAATACGCGAAACGATGTCGCTCATGCGTGCCAGACTGGCATGAACTGCCGGCACAACATCTTCACCTTCTACCAGCAAACTACTGCAGACCGGCAAACGCAACGCTGTGTGCAAGGCGGCTCGGTCTTCGCTCTGATTCACTCGCGAACCACCGAGCAGACGCTCTATCGCGCGCGGTAATTGGCAAGCCTCAGCTAATGCCAGCAAGTCATTGAATACAGACGAGTCTAGGCGCTGTTTGCTGAAGTCAAAGAGCAGGCCATCGTGGGTTCGAGTTAAGGCGGCGATGCGTTGAGCCGAGCCCTCAGCAGTGCCCCAGACATCCCGTAAATGGCGCTGCTGCCAGATCGGCACATGCGCCGCCACAGTCTGCCATTGGCTGAGTTGATTTCGCGGTTTGCTACTCATAGCAAACCCGCCAACCACTCCCTCAAGGGCGCGGCCATCACAGGATCGCGCAAGCTCAGTGCCATATTGGCTTGGGCGTAGCCGAGCTTGCTTCCACAGTCGTAGCGCACGCCGGCAAATCGATGCGCGCGAATATCATGCTCAGCGAGTAGGGCACTAATGCCATCGGTTAGCTGAATTTCACCACCTGCGCCGGGTTTTACATCCGCTAGTGCGGCGAAGATCGCTTTCGGCAACACATAGCGACCGACCACGGCTAAATTGCTCGGCGCCACGTCTGGTGCAGGCTTCTCGACCATTGCCGTAATGCGTGAAGACTCACGTGCCAGCGACACCACGCCATAGCGCTGCACCTGATCACGCGGGACCTCTTCCACGGCCAATGACCAGGCGCCGGTCTCACGATGCAGCGCAACCATATCGGCCAAACAGCCGGCGCTACCTTCACCCGTCAGTGGCGCATCAATAAAGTCATCCACCAACATGATCGCCACACCCTCGCCCGGCAACGCTAGCGCCGCCTTGGCACCGCAGGCTACGGCATGACCCAAGCCCAGCGCTTGGGCTTGCATGGCAACGGTTACCGTTAAGCCCTCAGGCACAGTGCCCAACAGTGCAGCGAGCAAGTCTTGCTTACCTTTAGCCGTTAAATCAGCCACTAACTCTGGATCAGCGGGCTGCAAATGCATTTCTAAACCAGACTTTTTCGGCGAGTTCACTAGCACTACGTGGCGAATTCCAGCGCGCCACGCCTCTTCCACGGCGTATTGCAGCAAGGGCTTATCGACTACGGGCAGTAGCTCTTTGGGAACCGACTTAGTAGCGGGTAGAAAGCGTGTGCCTAGGCCGGCAACGGGCAAAATGACGGTAGTGATCACAGCAGCAGCCTTAGTCATTAAGTAATAATTATTATTTATAGTGCAGCACTTAGCGCTTCAATAGTCTTCTTTGCTGAAAAAATCGTTTGAGCTGCTCAGCAGCTTCTTCAGCCAGCACGCCTGCTTGCCACATGAAGCGATGATTGAAATATCCAGAGTCATCACTCATCAGCGCGCGCGCACTGTGCAAGGCGCCAGATTTTGGCTCACTGGCCGCGAATACCACCCGCTGCACGCGCGCATGTACCAGCGCGCCAACACACATAGTACAAGGCTCGAGCGTGACGTAAAGCGTGCTGCCATCGAGGCGATAGTTTTGAAGCTTAGCTGCCGCGCGACGAATGACCTGAATCTCCGCATGTGCCGTGGGGTCGTGATTTTTTATTGGCGCATTGTGGGCTTGGGCGAGAATATATTGCGTCGCATCGAAATCAACTGCGAGGGGATCACTCACCGAGTTAACGCTCGATGCCACTAGCACGGCGCCGACAGGAACCTCACCAGACTCGGCGGCTAGCGCTGCTTGCGCAAGTGCCAGACGCATAAAGTATTCATCCAAAGCGTGTGCAGTGGGTGTGCAGTGGGTGAGGTTTTCCATAGCTCTCAAAAGCAGCTTAAGTAGATATCGCGCTAGTCTAGTGGGGCAACTCTGGAATGCCTAATCGAATGGCGCGTGAAAACTCAGCACTCGCGCGCGCGTCTGACAAAGCACTCGTCGCCTTATTGCTGCGGACATCTAAAGGCTCGACTAATGCAGCATTGGCTCGGCGAGAGACATAGCCCATGCGCTCAAGCGTAGCGAAGGAATAGCGGCTATCGAGACCGCCAAGGTCATACACATAGTTCGGCAGATAGCCGGAGAGCAGTAGTCGGTAATCCCACGGCAAGTCGTCGATGATGCGCTGCATCATGCCGAAAACGATGGTGGTGCAGTTGGCAGTGAGGGTGTGATAAAAGCGCGGAGTGGCGGCAAGCGCATTGGCCTCACTCATATAGGCTAAAAATAGCGCGCGACGGTCGGCAGCATTGAGTTGCGTGCGAAATAAGAAAACCTTCTCGTCACGGACTTGGCTGCGTACGCCAATAATATCGCGCTCGTCGGCCGCGATCACGCTGAGCTCAAAGCGCTTAAGAAAGCCGCCAATTTCCGAGAACTCTTCGCCCTTTTCTTTGCGAATTTCCACCGAAAAAACTACCCGTTGGCCATCGCTAAAGCCAAACGATACTAGCGTATGGGCGATGGCCGGCACCGTCCAATACGACACGATGAGATCAACTGAAGTCAGCTGATCCAGGTGGTAGTGTCGGGTTTCCCAGTGTTCATCGACATCGGTCTCCGAGCGCCACGTGAAGTTGCGAACATTATGCAACGTCACCGATGAAGCTGAAGCCTCTCCTGTGGTCGTGCGGGCGACATCAGGCGCCCAATCGCGATCACCTGATGGCGTAATGCTTTGCCACCACAGCACGGTGCACGCTATGCCAATAAGCGTGGCAACAACGAGGGAAACGATGAGAACTCTCATTAAACTTACCCTCATGATGCACTCGGCGGACATTAGCCAGCGGCGTGATCAACAGCCCCGTTACGCGCGCGGCCGATCATTCCCACTCAATGGTGGCGGGTGGCTTACTCGATACATCATAGGCCACGCGGGAAATACCACTGATCTCATTGATGATGCGGTTCGAGACTTTCTCGAGCAAGTCATAGGGCAAGTGTGCCCAGCGCGCAGTCATGAAGTCGATGGTCTCGACGGCCCGCAGGGAGACGACCCAGGAGTAACGCCGCGCATCGCCGACCACACCAACGGATTTGACCGGCAAAAACACCACAAAGGCTTGCGAGGTTTTCGCGTACCAGCCGAAGCGGCGTAGCTCTTCCATGAAGATGGCGTCGGCCTCACGCAGCAGGTCAGCGTATTCTTTTTTCACTTCACCTAAGATCCGCACGCCCAAGCCAGGCCCAGGGAATGGATGGCGATAGACCATGTCTTCAGGCAGGCCGAGGGCGACGCCGAGCTTACGCACTTCATCTTTAAATAATTCGCGCAGCGGCTCAACCAGCTTCATAGCCATGTGTTCGGGCAGGCCGCCGACGTTGTGATGTGACTTGATGACGTGAGCCTTGCCGGTTTTGCTCGCGGCTGACTCAATAACATCGGGATAAATTGTGCCTTGCGCCAGCCATTTCACTGGATGCTCAGGCGAGATGGCGAGCTTAGTGGCTTCGCGATCGAAAATATCAATGAAGGTTTTGCCGATGATTTTGCGCTTGGCTTCAGGATCGGCAACACCGGCGAGTGATGATAAAAACTCATCTTCGGCATCCACACGAATGACTTTGATGCCCATGTTTTCGGCAAACATCGCCATCACCTGATCGCCTTCGTTTTTACGCAGCAGTCCGTTGTCGACGAACACACAGGTGAGCTGCGTGCCAATCGCCTTGTGCAGCAGAGCGGCGACTACCGACGAGTCGACACCGCCCGACAAGCCTAGTAAAACTTGGTCATTGCCAACCTGTGCCTTCACGCGGGCAATGGCGTCATCGGCAATATTTTCAGGCGTCCACAGCGCTTGAGTTTGACAAATATCATGGACAAAGCGCTGTAATAGCGCGCCACCCTGTGCCGTGTGTGTGACCTCGGGGTGGAATTGCACACCATAGAAATCGCGAGCCTCATCGGCCATCGCGGCAATCGGACAGCTGGGCGTGGCGGCGGTGACACGAAAGCCCGGCGCCAGCTCAACGACTTTATCGCCATGTGACATCCAGACATCGAGCACCGAGCGCTGCTCTGCATCGACGCGGTCTGCCACTGACGCAAACAGTGCATCGTGGCAGGTACCTGCGCTGTTATTCGTGGCTTGCAGATGGTCTGGGATGATCGTGACTTCGGCGTAGCCAAACTCATGTACGGGCGAGCTTTGCACCTGGCCACCGAGCTGCTGCGCCATGGTTTGCATGCCATAGCAAATGCCCAAGACTGGCACGCCGAGGGTGAACACAGCCTCTGGCGCACGCGGCGAGCCTTCTGCTGTGACCGTCTCAGGGCCACCACTCAAGATGATGCCTTTCGGATTGAATGCGCGAATGTCGTCATCGCTCATATCAAACGCGCGCATCTCGCAAAACACACCGAGCTCGCGCACGCGGCGGGCAATGAGCTGGCTGTATTGTGAGCCGAAATCGAGAATCAGCAGACGATGGGCATGGATGTCTTGAGTCATAGCATTCATAAAAACGGGCTCATCAAAAAATAGAGCCCAGACTGGCTGGGCTCACTGGCTCATTACAAGCGGTAGTTCGGGGCTTCTTTGGTGATGGTGACATCGTGCACATGCGATTCTTTCATGCCGGCTGCCGAGATCTTCACAAACTTCGGCTTGGTGCGTGCAGTGGCGATGTCGGCCGAGCCGGTATAACCCATCGATGAGCGCAGACCGCCCATGAGCTGATGAACAATGCCGCTCATCGGGCCTTTATACGCCACGCGACCTTCGACGCCCTCAGGCACGAGCTTTTCCACGCCGGCGGAAGCATCTTGGAAATAGCGATCGGCCGAGCCACCGCCGCTTTGCGCCATGGCACCCAGCGAACCCATGCCACGATACGCTTTGTAATAGCGGCCTTGAAATAGCTCGACTTCGCCCGGCGCCTCTTCGGTGCCCGCCAGCAACGAGCCGACCATGATGCTGCTGGCACCGGCGGCAATAGCCTTAGCGATGTCACCGGAATAACGAATGCCGCCATCGGCAATTAAGGGGATTTCGTCGTTGAGCGCACGCGCCACGGCATCAATGGCCGACATTTGCGGCATACCAATGCCTGCAACGATGCGCGTAGTGCAAATCGAGCCTGGGCCAATACCCACTTTCACCGCATCGGCACCGGCTTCGAGCAGCGCTTTCGCCGCTTCACCCGTGGCAATATTGCCGCCGATAACCTGCATCTGCGGGTACTTTTGCTTGATCCAACGCACGCGCTCAATGACGCCAGCACTGTGACCATGCGCGGTGTCGACCACGATGACATCGACACCTGCCTCGATCAGGGCTTCAACGCGCGCAGGCGTATCGGCACCGGTGCCGACAGCGGCGCCGACCAGCAAGCGACCCTGGCCATCTTTGCTAGCACTGGGGAAGCGCTCAGATTTTTGGAAGTCGTTAACGGTGATCAAGCCTTTCAGACGAAAATCGTCGTCGATCACCAGCACTTTTTCGATGCGATGCTCATGCAATAAGGCCTTGATGCGCTCGGGTGATTCACCTTCACGCACGGTCACGAGTTTGTCTTGCGGCGTCATGATGGCTGACACCGGCAGATCCATACGCGTTTCGAAACGCAAATCTCGGCTAGTGACGATGCCAACAACTTGCTCGCCCTGCATCACCGGCACACCAGAAATACGATGCGCTTTGGTGATCTCGATAAGTTCGCCAACGGTAGTTTTCGGGCTGACAGTCACCGGGTCTTGCACAACGCCTGCTTCAAACTTCTTCACACGACGGACTTCAGCAGCCTGAGCGGCAATATCCATGTTTTTGTGCAGAATGCCGATGCCGCCTTCCTGCGCCATGGCAATAGCCATGCGCGCCTCAGTGACAGTGTCCATGGCAGCGGAAACGAGCGGCATACTCAATGAAATAGTGCGCGTAAGGCGCGTCTTCAAGCACACGTCTTTAGGCAAAACTGTGGAGTAATCAGGCAGAAGCAGCACATCATCAAAAGTGAGTGCATCGTAGACGATCTCGAGCATAACGCTACTCCTTGGCGAACCTGAGAACACAGGCCAGCGGATAAAGTTAGCCGCGCATTATAGGCCTTTTTGCGCTTTCCGTCAGCAGAAATTATGGCAAACTCACCGCATGAATACACCAACAGTATTATCAATTAGCCAATTAAACGGTAGCGTGCGCGAATTACTCGAATTCAATTACGGTCGCGTCTGGCTGCGCGGCGAAATTTCGAATATGTCCGCCCCCAGCTCAGGGCATCTCTACTTCACCCTGAAGGATGAACACGCTCAAGTGCGTGCGGCGATGTTTAAAGGCGCGCGCGTAGCCGCTAAATTACAAACACCGCCGAGCAATGGCCAGCAAGTATTAGTGCGTGCCAAGGTTAGCCTTTACGCGCCGCGCGGTGACTATCAGCTCATCGTCGAGCATCTCGAAGACGCTGGGCGTGGCGCCCTGCAGCAAGCCTTTGAAATGCTCAAGTCACGCTTGGCTGCCGAAGGTTTATTTTCCCCTGAGCGCAAGCGCGCCCTACCCGCTCATCCACGCGGCGTTGCGGTACTGACTTCGCCTAGCGGTGCCGCGGTGCGCGATATTGTGCAGGTACTCAAACGCCGCGCGCCGAACTTGCCGGTGAGCATTTTGCCGGTGCCCGTACAAGGCACGGAGGCGCCAGCGGCGATCGTCACCGCACTCACCTTATTGCGCAAATGGCTGGCGGAGCCACCTGAAAACCTGCCACCAATTGATGTGCTAATCGTCGCGCGCGGCGGTGGCTCACTCGAAGATCTTTGGGCATTCAACGATGAGGCGGTGGTGCGCGCGCTGGCCGACATGCCCATCCCCGTGGTGAGTGGTGTAGGCCATGAAATCGACTTTACGATTGCCGACTTTGTGGTCGATGTGCGCGCGCCAACACCGTCCGCGGCAGCTGAGTTGGTCAGTCAAGATCAGATGCAACTGAGTAGCGATATTGGCCAGCTGGCGCGTCGTAATCACGCCGCGGTAAGCCGACTACTGCAGCAACAACGCCAACGCCTGCACACTATCCGTGCGCGCTTACGTAGCCCCGAGCGCCTACTACAAGATCAGCGTCAGCGCCTCGACACGCTTGAATTGCGCCTGCAACGCCAACTTCATATGACGCTACAACAACAGCGCCAACAGTTGCAGCGCATCGATAGGCGCCTGCACGCACAAAGCCCGACACGGCGCTTAGTCACATACAGCACGGCCATTGCGCAATGGCAGCAGCGCTTGGAGAAAGCCACACAGAGATACTTGCTGCAACGCCGCCACGCACTGCAGCATTTAAGCCAACGCGCACATTCGGTAAGCCCGCTCGCTGTGCTCGGCCGCGGCTATGCGCTGGTCAGTAATGAGCAAGGCCAATTGCTGCGCTCGGTCAACGCGACCGCTGTCGATAGCGTCATTACGGCACGACTACACGACGGAGAAGTCAGCGCGCGCGTGCTGACTATTAAGGAATCCCCATGATGTTTTTTGCTTCACACGCTGCCCGCCCCACGTCCGCCAACGCGGAGATTGAGCGCTTTTGCGACTTGCACGACAGCGAAAATTGCCCGCAGAGCACTACGCCGCAGGCACTGCGCTGGGCCTGCGGCGCACTAATTGGCCTGAGCGTATTACTCGACTTTGCGCCTTCGGCCTGGGCTGCACAAACACCTGTCATCACGCCAAGTATCGCTGTAGCTGCAGCTGCACAGCCTAAGCCCACCTTACCCCGCGTTGCCGCTATCAATGGTGGCCTTGTCGTGCTCGATCTCAGCGAACTCACTAGCCCAGCCAGCGAAGGGCCACTCTACTATCAAGGCAATCCGGTATGGGTTGGTCAGTTAGCGGCCAATGGCCCACGCGTCGCCGTGATTGGCGTAGGCCTGGATACTACGGGCATGCAAGCGCTGACCGGCACACCCACGGGTGCAGCCCTGATGAGCTTTAGCGTGACCGCTGGTGAGTATCTAGAGCAGCGCTTGACCATCAAGGAAACTAAATACGTCAGCCCAGACCCTGACCAACTCGCGCGCTTTAGCCGTGAAGCTGCCGAACAAAAGGCTGCCTATAGAGTCTTCACTAGCGCTGCCTACAACGAAGCAAAATGGCCCTCGTTTCAATGGCCTATTGTTGGTCGCCTAAGCAGCCCATTTGGCTTTAAACGCTTCTTCAATGATGAGCCGCGTAACCCCCACATGGGCATCGACATCGCCGCGCCCAAAGGTGCCATTGCCCGCAGCCCCGCTGCTGGCACGGTGGCATTGGTTGGTGACTTCTTCTTCAATGGCCGCACCGCCATTATTGACCACGGCCAAGGCGTGTTCTCCATGCTCTGCCATTTCGACAAAGTCTTGGTGCAGGCCGGCCAAAAACTAAAAGCCGGCGACCCCATTGGTGAGGTTGGTGCTACCGGACGCGCCACTGGCCCGCACCTGCACTGGACCGTTAGCCTTAATGATCAGCGCATCGATCCCCGCCTGCTTTTGCCAGCAGCCGCTCCAGCGAAATAGTTAACTGCCAGAAACAAAAATGGCCACGCAATGTGGCCATTTTTATATCAACGCTAAAACGCTTATCTGCGCTTTTTCGCTGCCTTTTTGTGCCCCTGCACAAAGCGGCGACGGCGCTCACTTTGACCATCGGTGAGCTTATTCACGCGGTCTTTAAAGGGGTTGTCGCCGGTCTTAAACTCTAGCTGCACCGGCGTACCCTCCAGGCGTAATACCTTGCGGAAGGTATTTTCCAAATAGCGTTTATAGTCCTTAGGCACCGACTCAGTCTGATTGCCATGAATAACAAATAGCGGCGGATTTTGACCACCCATATGGCAATAACGCAGCTTGATGCGACGACCAGACACCAACGGCGGCTGATGCTGCTGCACGGCATCGGCTAGAAGCTGCGTCAGGCGATTGGTCGGCACACGAATCATCGCTGATTCATAAGCACGCTTAATCGACGGATACAGATCACCCACCGCAGTGCCGAATTTTGCCGAAATCAGGTGAATTTTCGCGTAGGGAATAAAGTCGAACTGGTGCTGCATAGCATTGCGCAGCGTCAGTCGCTCATAGTCGGTCATGCCATCCCATTTATTAATGGCAATAACCAGCGCACGGCCAGTCTCCAGCACGAAACCAAGCAAGTTCAGGTCTTGGTCGACAATGCTATCGCGCGCATCCATGACCAACACCACCACATGCGCGTCTTTCACGGCTTGCAGCGTTTTGATTACCGAAAACTTTTCCACCACTTCATTGACGCGACCGCGACGACGCACGCCGGCGGTATCAATCAGCGTATAGCGTTCGCCGTTACGCTCGTAGGGAATATAAATACTGTCGCGCGTGGTGCCAGGCATGTCGTAAACCACGACACGCTCTTCGCCGAGCAGGCGGTTAACCAGCGTCGATTTACCGACATTGGGACGACCAACGATGGCAATTTTAATACCACCTTCAGGGTTTTCGTCAAACGGTTCATCTTCTGGGAAGTCGCGCAAAATGCGCTCCATCATCAGCGAGATACCGCGGCCATGACT
Organism: Paraperlucidibaca sp.; assembly: GCA_039929665.1. GTDB lineage: Bacteria > Pseudomonadota > Gammaproteobacteria > Pseudomonadales > Moraxellaceae > Perlucidibaca. The sequence goes on along the minus strand of JBDSQT010000092.1, from coordinate 8,542 downwards.
GGCGGCAATGGCGTGTATTTCGCCCATGCCGAGACGGTGGAAGTCGGCCATGCCAACCTCCTCCTGAATGCCGTCGATTTTGTTGACCACCATGTGGATGGGCTTGCCGCGCGCGCGCAGCTGGTCAGCAATTTGTACGTCAGATGGCGTCAGGCCAGCGCGCGCATCGACTAAAAATAAGACGATGTCGGCTTCGATAATCGCTAGTTGCGACTGCTCAGCCATAGGCGCATCGATGCCCTGCTCAGACTCGCCGATACCGCCGGTATCGATGACGATAAAGGATTTATTTTCGATGCAGGCGTCGCCGTATTTACGGTCGCGCGTCAGCCCAGGCAAGTCAGCAACAAGGGCATCGCGACTTTTCGTAAGCTGGTTAAACAGGGTCGATTTGCCGACATTCGGACGCCCGACCAGGGCAATAACAGGTTTCATAACAAGGTCTTCACAAGGTCGGGCGCGGCGCGCTTAGGGAGTAATATCCCAAGCGCGGAGTTTGCCTTTCGTGGTTAAAGTAAGCAGTTGCGGGGCGTCGACCACCACGCTCATGAGCGAGTCTCGGGCTGCACGTTCACGGCCACGCGGTTTGCCATCCACCGGGCTGAACAAATGCAAATAGCCATCGCTGTCGCCAACGACCACCAAGCCACGCCATATCACCGGGGCGAGGAGTTTACGCCCTTTTAGGCCATCTTGCCGCCATACCAGCTCGCCGGTAATGCGATTTATCGCGGCCATGGTGCCATCGTTATCGACCGCATAGACATGGGCACCATCAAGACCGACGCTTTGCGAGGTGGAGAGATTGATCTGCCAACGACGACGCACGGCGACGGTATCGGTGGCGGTGAGCTGCGACTGAAAGCCAGCGGTATAGAGCGTACCGTTGTTGTCGAGCACCAAATCGCCATCGATGTCCATGAGGCGCTCAATTTCGCCACGACCACGCGAGTTGGTCACGCGAGTTTGCCAGACAGGTAGGCCCGACTCGAGGTCGAGTTGATACAAGTCGCCTTGGCCACTAACGGCATAAAGCTTGTCACCACTGACTATCGGTGCGGCATTACCACGCAACGATAGCGGCGGCACAGGCGTATCGAACTGCCAGCGGCGCTTACCATCGGCAATGCTAAAGACTTGGATGCGGCCATCAAGGGTTTGCACGATGACGTCTTTCTGTGTCAAACGCGGCACCGCTAATAACGCAGCACCGAGTTTCGCACTCCACAGCGTTTTGCCATCTTTGGCGCTGAGCAACAGCAGGTCTGTTTGATCGGTACCCACCGCCAACACGTCATCGCCTAGGCCGATACCACCGGTAATGCCGACATCGAGCTCGCGCGTCCAGCGCACACTGCCGGTAGCGCGACCGACGGAGCGGATCACGCCATCACGGCTGGCGGCGAATACAGCCGGTGCTTTCACAGCAGGCTCGAGTTGCACAACTTCGCCGTCATTACCATCGCCAACGCTGACCGACCAGCGATCATCGAGCGTAACGGGATTACTGGGCAGTTCAGGCAATGGTGCAACGCCTTCACGCGAGGGGTTGATGCTACAGGCTGCCAGTAGCAAACACAGCGCTGGCAAACCGAGTCCTACGATACGCCGCATCATCTTATTGCTCCATGGCCGTTGCGCGAGCCGCTGGCTCCAAGCCAACATCGGCGAGCTTAAGTTCAAGTAAAGGGCGCATTTCATTGCGCGCGGCTAGCGCTGCGTCGGCAGCCTTATAAGCAGCTTTCGCTTCGTTAGGTTTGTTTTGCAGCACAAATACATCGCCACGAATCTCACTAACCAACGGTGCTAACGACTCATCTTTAATGTCATCTAGCGTGCTCAAGGCATCGGCATAATCGCCTTTTGCCGCTTGTACACGCGCTAAGCGCGATTGCGCCAACGCCACCTCGGCAGCATCACCACTATCAGCAATCACACCCTTTAAGAGCGTAATGGCTGTTGGTAAATCATTACTATCGACAGCGACTTTAGCCAGCAGCATAGCGGCGTCTTCGGCGTAGGGCGTGCCGCTATAGTCTTTAACAAGCTCATCACCCAAACGCTGCACTTGCGCGATAGTGTCTTTATCGTTGGGATCGGTGCTCAGGCGTTGCGCGGCCAGCTGCATTTGTTGCTGCAGATTTTGCGCTTGCGTGGAGTTATCGGCATGCGAGGCTTGCCAATAACGCCAGCCCGCGAAACTAAATAGACCAACGGCCACGGCAAGCATCAGCGCGGTGCCATTTTTCTTCCACCAGTCTTTCAGATTTTCAACGACTTCATCATCTTCGTATGCCACACCGATTTCCTCGTTTATTGCGCGCTGGTAATCAGCGCATCACGCACCACATCCGCAATAGTTGCGCGGGTACAAGTTACTTGTTCTCGTTGTTCACGCAGCCATTTTACCGCCACTGTGTCGGTGGCGATTTCACTCTCGCCCAACACCAGCGCCATGACCGCGCCCGATTTATCGGCTTTGCGAAATTGTGATTTCACACTACCACCGCCGCAGTTATACACGATTCGTGCCTCGGGCAGGGCATTGCGCAGCTGCTCGCTGAGCGTCATCGCCGTCACACTACTGCCCTCGCCCAGGCCCATGACAAAGACATCCGCTTCGGCTTCAGTTGCACTCGGCACCAGTGCCTCCAGCAACAATACCAAACGCTCTAAGCCAATGGCGCAACCCACGGCTGGCGTGGCTTGGCCACCGAGCTGCTCGACCAAGCCATCATAACGCCCGCCTGCGCACACTGTACCCTGCGCACCAAGGGCTGTGGTCACCCACTCAAAGACGGTTTTGTTGTAATAATCTAAGCCGCGCACCAAGTTAGGATTAATGCGATAGCTAACGCCACACGCATCAAGATGCGCACAGAGTTCAGCAAAGTGCGCTTTTGAATCATCGTCTAAATAATCAGCGAGCGTTGGTGCATTCTTTAAGATGGCCTGCGTACCTGGATCCTTGCTGTCCAAAATGCGCAGCGGATTAGTAGTCAGGCGACGCTGTGAATCATCATCGAGCTGGGTGCGAAATTGCTCTAAGTACTTCACTAAGGCTTGGCGAAAAGCAGCCCGCGCATCAAGCTCACCTAAGCTGTTTAGCTCTAGCGTGACGGCATCACTAATGCCCAGTTCGCGCCATAGACGCGCGGTCATCACAATCAGCTCAGCGTCCATATCGGCGCCGGCCTGGCCAAAGGTTTCAATGCCGAATTGATGAAACTGGCGATAGCGCCCTTTTTGTGGGCGCTCGTAGCGAAACATTGGGCCGGTGTACCAGAGCTTCGGACTTTGATTATGCGTGAGGCCGTGCTCTAAGCAGGCGCGCACGCAGCCGGCGGTGCCTTCTGGGCGCAGCGTGATGGACTCACCGCTGCGGTCTTCGAAGCAATACATTTCTTTTTCAACAATGTCGGTGACTTCGCCAATCGCGCGCTGAAATAGCGGCGTGGGCTCGACCACTGGCAGGCGAATCTCACGATAGCCATAGCGCTGCATGAGACTACGCAGCTGGGTCTCAAGCTGCTGCCAACGCGGTGTCGCATCTGGCAAAATATCATTCATGCCACGGATGGCAGATAAGCGACTCATCAGCAATACTCAGTTGGGCAACGGCTTAATCAGCCGTGGTCTTCACAATTAATTTAGCATCTTGCGCGGTTTTTTCTTTCACACGCTCACGCACCATGGCTTCGATTTCATCGACGAGATTGTTGGTGTCGATGAGATGGCTTTTCTCGCCATTGCGATAGACCAAGCTTTTCGGTGCCGCACCGACTACGCCAATATCGGCCTCTTTAGCCTCGCCCGGACCATTGACCTTGCAGCCAATCACCGACACATCCATGGGAATGCGCACGTCTTCGAGGCGCGCCTCAAGGGCATTCATGACGCGAATAACATCAAACTCTTGACGCGAGCAGCTCGGGCAAGCAATAAAATTAATGCCATTGGAGCGGATGCTTAAGGACTTCAAAATATCGAAGCCAACTTTCACTTCGTCTTCCGGCTCGGCGGCAAGCGAGACACGCAAGGTATCGCCAATGCCATCGAGCAATAGCGCGCCCATGGCCACTGCTGACTTCACGGTGCCAGAGCGAAACACACCAGCCTCCGTCAGACCCAGATGCAGCGGGTTGTCGATTTGCGCCGAGAGCAGGCGATAAGCATCGAGCGTGAGAAAGACATTAGAGGCCTTCACGCTGACTTTAAATTCGTGAAAATTTAAGCGATCGAGAATGTCGATATGGCGCATCGCCGACTCGAGTAAAGCCGCGCCGGTAGGCTCACCGTATTTTTTCTGAATGTCTTTTTCCAGCGAACCCGCGTTGACGCCAATGCGTATGGCAATGCCGTGATGGCGCGCAGCAGCGACGACTTCGCGGACTTTGTCATCGGAGCCAATATTGCCGGGGTTGATGCGCAAGCAATCAGCACCATTGTCGGCCACGGCCAGCGCAATCCTATGGTCGAAATGAATGTCGGCGACTAAAGGCACATCGACACGTTGGCGAATCAGACCAAAGGCGCGAGCAGCGTCCATGCTTGGCACCGACACGCGCACGATATCGGCACCGGCATCGACGCAGCGCTGGATTTGCGCCACGGTGGCATCGACATCACAGGTTTCGGTGTTCGTCATGGTTTGCACGGTGATGGGTGCATCGCCACCCACAAAGACATTGCCGACACGGATTTTGCGGGTCAGACGGCGCTTAATGGGGGACTCGTGCATGCTTATGATTACCTATGTCTGTGATGCGCGACGACGGCTTAACGGCCGAGTCGGAAACTGGCGATTTCGCCGCGCGTGTAGGGCTTAAGGTTGATCGGTGTACCATTGCGGCTCATTTGTGTATCGCGCACGCTGCCAATATTAATAGCAAACGGTGGCTGACCTGTGACAGTGACTGACTGCCCGGTATTTTTCAGACCATAGACCAGCTCTTGGCCAGTCGCGTCACGCACACTGATCCACGACTTACCGGTGAAGGTAAAGCTTAAGGTATCGATACGCGGCGGCGCCGGCGTAGTGGCCGCAGGTGCCGGCGCTACTACAGCGGCAGGAGCCGCAACGACAGCGGCTGGTGGTGCAGGCTCAGCAACCGGCGCAGGACTCGTGCCACTCGCAGCTGGTGCGCTTGGTGCTACCGGCGGCTGCACAGCGGCATCGCTTGCAGCCGGTGCTACCACTGTAGTGCGGTCTGTCACGCCTGTAGTCGTACTTACTGCCACTCCTGCAGACACTTCTGGCGCTGCACCAACGGGTGCCAACATCAAAGGCTCTTCAATTGCCGGCGCAGGCTCTGGGATCAAAGCAAGATCGCTGGGGTCGGCGCTCATCGGCGCCACAGGCGTAGAGTCGTTCCAAAATAGGCTGGCCACTAGCAAGGTCAAGAGAAGCAATACCGAGCCAAACGACAAGAACTTGGCCACCGAGAACTGCCGAGCGGTACGCGTAAACATATTCGCGCGTCGATTCCCTCGGCGACTACTCACAGGCTCTTGCTGTAAAGCGTGCACTTGTGCATCGATAAGCGGTGTCGCAGCCAAATTGCGCGCATGCCAAATAGCATCAAACTCGGCAACTAACTCATTGGCAGATAAACCTACTACGCCAGCATAGCGACGCAAATAGCCACGCACAAAGGTAGTGCCAGGCAAGGTGTCATAGTCATCTGCCTCAAGCGCTTTTAGGTAGCGTGAGGTGAGCAGTGTTTCCTTTACTACTTGCTCAAGACTCATGCCTTTGCGCTCTCGCGCCTCGCGTAATTTAACGCCTGGCGTTGTTGTCGCAGCGCGCGGAGCAGCTGGTATTAGCGCATCCGTCGCCAGTACTTCAGACACATCCGGTGTCTGTTTGGATTCGTCAGCAGTGCTCACGGCATCATCCTCAATCTATCGAGCGTGTTGTTATTATTTGCGTATCGCGTGTGCTAGCTTGCCAGCGTTCAGCGCGACGTGTGCGGTCTTTTACCTGTCCTACCAACTGGCCGCAGGCGGCATCGATGTCATCGCCACGCGTAGCGCGAATGGTGGTGGTAAATCCAGCGCGAATCAATGTGTTTTGAAACTCCACAATGCGCTCGCGTGGCGAACAGCCATAGGGCGCATGCGGGAATGGGTTAAACGGAATGAGATTGATCTTGCTCGGCACATCCTTCAACAAAATAGCGAGCTCGCGCGCATGCTCAGGCTGGTCATTGACGCCATCGAGCATGACGTACTCCATGGTGACTCTGCGGCGGCCAATTTCTTTACCTTGATGATGCACGAGCCAGCGTTTACAGGCGGCTAAGAGCTCAGCCAAGGGGTATTTTTTATTGATCGGCACTAGCTCATTGCGCAGCGCATCGTTGGGCGCGTGCAAGGAGATCGCCAGTGACACATCGATGGCTTGCGTGAGCTTGTCGAGCATGGGCACCACGCCCGAGGTCGACAGCGTGACGCGGCGCTTTGACAGACTATAAGCAAAATCATCGAGCATGATGCTCATGGCTGGCACGACCGCATCAAGGTTTAGCAAGGGCTCGCCCATACCCATCATCACCACATTGGTGAGGGCGCGCGTGCGCGTGAGCTCACCATCGGCATTGCGGCCGCTAAACTCACCTTCATCAAGATACGAGCGGTTAGCTATCCAGACCTGACCAATGATTTCAGCAGCGCTAAGATCGCGCATAAAACCTTGTTTACCGGTCGAGCAAAAGCTGCAATCGAGTGCACAACCCACCTGCGAAGACACACACAGAGTTTTACGCGCGCCATCGGGAATGAGTACCGCTTCGACCATGGCGTTGTCGCCAACTTTAATGACCCATTTGCGTGTGCCATCGGCAGAGAAGTTTTTAGAAATGACTTCGGGCGGCCGCACTTCGGCAAATTGCTCAAGCTTGATACGCAGGGTTTTCGCAAGATTAGTCATCTCGGCAAAGTCACTGACGCCCTGCTGATGTATCCATTTCATGACTTGGCCGGCACGAAATTTTTTCTCACCAATAGTGGCGAAAAAGTCTTCCATTTGCTGACGGCTCAAGCCCAACAGGTTTTGCTTAGCAGGGGTATCGGTCATATCATTCTCGACGGGTTATTACACCAATTATGTCGTCATCCAAGACCTCGCGAAATCGCGACCTTGGGTGTGCGAAGGCCGCGGCACCGAAGTGCTGCGGCCTATCTTAGCGACGTTAGGCCGTTATGGCTGAGTCGCATTCGCTACTCACAGACTGTATCAGACCATGAGCTTTTGCACCTTAGCGGGTGCGTGCGAAAACTTCTAATTCACTGAAGAAATAGCCAATTTCGCGGGCGGCCGACGTCGTGGAGTCGGAGCCATGAGCGGCGTTTTCATCGATGCTAACAGCGAAGTCGGCGCGGATGGTGCCGGGCGCTGCATCTTTCGGGTTGGTGGCACCGAGGATGTCGCGGTGAGCCAACACCGCATTTTCGCCTTCTAAAGCGCTAATAACTACTGGACCGGAAGTCATGAAAGCGACCAAGTCTTTGAAAAAGCCGCGCTCACGGTGCTCAGCGTAGAAGCCTTCAGCTTCGGCTTGCGACAGATGCTTCATTTTAGTGGCAACAATGACTAGGCCAGCAGCTTCAAAGCGGCTGAAAATAGCACCAATAGCGTTTTTACCAACGGCATCAGGTTTAACAATAGACAGGGTACGTTCGACAGCCATTAGGCACTCCAAAAAATAGTCTACGCTGGCACTATGCCAGTCAATGGGCGCAAATTATACGCGCTTAAACTTCGTCTATCCACGCCATTTGAATAGCTTCTAAGACTTTTTCGCCGCAATGCGCAGGGTCATCGTTGAACTCCGCTAAGTCCATCACCCATTGCCGCAGGTCGGTAAAGCGCACGGTCAGCGGGTCGATATCGGGGTGCGCCTCGCACAGGGCAATGGCGATCTCTAGCGTATCTATCCATTTTAGTGACATGACAACCTCAGTGTTTTTCTGATGAGGCGCCGACCTCGACGTGGAGCCCACCGGCGCCACCACCGCCACCCTCACCGCCCGCTACACCCCGGACCTGCGGGGCACCGGGATCGGGGGCGCCGAGATCCCCGGGCTCATCGACGAGGTCCCGGTGCTTGCGGTTGCGGCAGCGGTGGCCGAGGGGGAGACGGTGATCGGCGACGCCGCCGAGCTTCGGGTCAAGGAGAGCGACCGGGTGGCGACGACGGTGGCGCTGCTCGCCGCCCTCGGGGCCGAGAGCGAGCCACGACCCGACGGCCTCGTCATCGCCGGGGGTGCCCGCCTCCGACCGGGCTCGGTGGAGTCGGCTGGTGACCACCGCATCGCCATGGCTGGCGCCGTCGGCGCTCTGGTTGCCAGCGGAACCAGCTTCATCACAGGATGGGACGCCGTGCGCACCAGCTATCCCGGGTTCGAAAGAGATCTCGCCACCCTCAAGGCTGGCGACGCCCGGTGACCCCCGCAGGGGCGGGCGACAAGACGAGCGGAGCTAAAGACCCGGCGAGGGGCGAGCGTCCCCTGTCTGGACTGACGAGCGGAGGAGGCGAGC
>JBDSQT010000091.1:0-5004 GCA_039929665.1 Paraperlucidibaca sp. | reverse complement strand
GTCAGCTGCACCAGTGGGAAGCGGTAAATCGCGCCTTTAGTACCTAAGCCTTTGTACATCTCGAAAGGCTTGAACGCGATGCCCGGTGCCACCACGATATCAACTTGGCCATTATTAAATTTGGCCGTGAAATTAGTGATGTCGGATGCCACAGGCTGGGCACCCAGCTGCTGAACCATGCGCGCTTGTGATTTGTCGAAGTCTAAAACCGCAATTTTCTTACCGGCGGCTTTCTCGATCGAGTTGATGGCACGGTCACGCACGAACACATACGCAGCACCTAAGGGGAAAATACCCACGACTTCATACTGACCACTCACCATGTCCTTTTCGCTAGCAGGCGAGGCCAAGACTTGCAGCACGGTGCGCAAATGGTTGTACGAGGGCAGCGCACCAATGGAGTCGATGCTGCCCACATAGCCGTTGTACTGACGGCCACGCAGGCCTGTGATACCAACGCCATCACACTGCCCAGCCTTGAAGTCTTCTGCAGCCACGCGCTCATCGGTATAGGCTTTCAGCTCAAGGTTAGCGCCCCATTTTTTCGCCGCTAGAGCATAGTCTTTGGCTAGCGCGAAGGCCGCGCCTTGCGCACCGACAGGGTCGTACATACAGAATGTTTGAGCTTGCACTGGTGCGCCCGCGCTGAGCGCTGCAACTGCCAGTACGGTTGGCATTACTTTTCTCATGAGATTCGTCCTGAATGCGTTGTCTTCGGCTCATCTTGCGACTGCCTGAGCTGCACTATTCCATACTCGCGCAAAACCCCATAGCCTATGGCTGACCGATTATCTGAATATAGGCGGGTTTATGTATCAATTGTTTGGCATGGAAGTGTCGCCATACTCTGTGAAAGTACGCGCGTTTTTACGCTTTAAAGGCTTGCCGCACGAATGGTTGCTGCGCACAAAGGCTAATGAGCCTGCCTTCATCGAAAAAGCCAAACTGCCATTAATTCCGTTACTGATCACTCCCGCAGGTGACGGCATACAAGACTCCACACCGATCATGAACTTTCTCGAGCATGAGCACTCAAGCCCCAGCGCTCAGCTCACTGACCCCGCGCTCAACTTCCTCGCTTACGCGATTGAAGAAGCGGCTGATGAATGGCTGATCAAGGCCATGTTCCACTATCGCTGGAACTATGAGGCGGATCGTATCGATGCCTCCATGCGCCTTGCTAAGGCCAGCGTTGCGCCAGGCAAAGACCCAACATCTTATGCGGAAAAAATTGCGCTATTTTTAATGGCACGCCGAGAGCCGCTAGGCTGCACCAGTGGCAACGCCGAAGCGATTGAGGCACAGCTAGATGAAACGGCACTCCGGCTTGATCAACACTTAGGTGAGCATCGCTTCGTCTTTGGTGAGACCATCTCCTATGCCGACTTTGGCCTAGCCAGCATGTTTTATGAGCTGCTATCTGATCCAACACCGCGCCAACGCCTAGCCAAATTAGCGCATATTCGCCGCTGGGTAGACTCAGTAATGGCTGGAGCCGATAGCTACATCGGCCATGCGACATCCTGGGCTGCGCTGGCGCCTACACTGACGCCACTTTTAGAGCACTTGCTGCTGCACACTTACTTACCATGGGCTCGTGCCAATGCCGCACATGTGGCAGCCGGCGAGTTGTTCACGGTGCATATTCAGGGCCATGAGCTCGTGCAACCGGCGCAGAAATACCCGGCCAAGTCATGGCAAACGCTGCAGCAGCACTGGCAGGCACTCAGCGATGCCGAGCGCGTAAGCGCCAATAACTACCTCAATGGCTTAGATGCCGCGATGACGTAATTTTAGACAAAAAAAGGGGCGACTTACGTCGCCCCAAAAAGGGTCTTACCATTCAGTACACGCGAGATTATGCAGCGCGCTTTTCACCTTTTGCTACCAACTCGTTGAACAGCTTTTGCACGTCGGCCAGCAGTTTGTCGAGTTCGGCTTTGGCATCAACAGCGGCCAGTTTACCTTTCAATTCCAATGCTTTAGCTTTCAGCTCTTCGGTTTTAGCTTTCAAGTCAACCGATTGCAGTTTGTCAGCTTCAGCTTTCACATCGATGGCAGCGAGTTTAGTTTTCACTTCCAGTGCTTTCGCCTTCAGCTCTTCAGCTTTAGCGTTGAAGTCGATAGCCTGCAGCTTTTCGCCTTCGCTTTTCAGCACTTCAATCAAGCCTAGGCCGGCCATTGCAACTTGACGACCAGCATCTTTCACACGGACCAAAATGTCTTGCTGTTCGGTCACGATATTTTTTAGTTCGCCCATGATAACTCTCCTAATTCACTTAACGTGGTTGGTAATGGAGATCAGGTTCCTGCTTGCGCTAGGCGATCTCCTTGGACGCCATATTAAGTAAGTGATCATAAAGCGAACGCATAAATTGTCCTACAATCTTACTGTTCTGCCGATAAATTTGTGACTCATTGTTCACAAAAAAGCCCGCCGCTGGACCTAAGACCACGCGACGGGCTTTAAAAGCATGCCTTACTGTCGAGCTAAACTCGCCTATTTAGCGGCTTCCAGCGACTTCATGATCTCCGCACGAGCGGCATCCGCATTTTCCCAGCCCATGATTTTGACCCACTTACCTGGCTCTAAATCTTTGTAGTGGGTAAAGAAATGCTCAATCTGCCGCAGTAATAGCTCCGGTAGATCACTGATCTCTTTCACATCCTTGTAAATCGGTGACAATTTGTCGTGAGGTACCGCAATCAGCTTGGCATCAATGCCCGAGTCATCTTCCATCATCAGCATGCCGATTGGACGCGAGCGAATCACTGCGCCCGGCACAACAGGATGCGGCGTCACCACCAAAACATCGAGCGGATCACCATCCTCCGACAAGGTGTTAGGGATATAACCGTAGTTCGCTGGGTAAAACATCGCAGTGCCAATAAAGCGATCGACAAACAACGCATCAGCGTCTTTATCAATCTCATATTTGATCGGTGCGTGATTGGCAGGAATTTCAATGACGACGTTGATGTCATTGGGCAGGTCTTTACCAGCGGGGATTTGGGCGTAGCTCATAGCAGATGATCTCGAATGGGCGAAAAACGCGCGTATTATAGCCTGTCGATAGGCCTTTCGTGCAGTCTGTAGCGACCGCTGAGTAGATTTGCGCGGCGACTGTGGTCGAATATGGTAAAACTTAATTGAACTCTTGAGTCTGGGAAAGTCATGCACGCGGTGTCATCCATCAGCTGGCTGCTGCTAGCAGCCCTTACTATCGTGCCGATTTCACGGCGCTTAGGGCTACCCTCAGTCATCGGCTATATGATCGCTGGCATGCTCATTGGCCCGCATATTATTGGTGTGATTCACGACACCAACAGTGTTATCGAAATTGCTGATTTCGGCATTGCCATGCTGTTGTTTCTTATCGGCCTTGAGCTCGAGCCTAGCCGCCTCTGGGTGCTGCGACGCTCAGTGTTTGGACTAGGTAGCGCACAGGTACTTCTCACTGGCGCCGCCATTGCCCTGCCTTGCTGGCTGATGGGCTTGAGCCTGACCGTGAGCCTCGTAGTCGGCGCAGGCCTTGCCATGTCATCAACCGCATTTGCCCTGCAGCTACTGGCTGAGAAAAACCAGCTGAGCGCCAAACATGGCCGCCAAGCATTCGCTATTTTGCTGTTCCAAGACATCGCGGTTATTCCGTTATTGGCCATTATTCCAATGCTTGTGGGTGATGCTTCTGGGCTCATCAATAGTCCAAAACTCATCCCCGTCATTGCTGTTTTCACCGCGTTGTTTTTTACCAGCCGCTTCTTAGTACGCCCGGTGTTTCGCTTCATTGCCAATAGCAAAACGCCTGAACTATTTACCGGCATGGGCTTATTTATCATTGTTGGCATGGCCTGGCTGATGACGGAGATTCATCTGTCGGCCTCACTGGGGGCTTTTATTGCCGGCGTTTTACTAGCCGACAGCGAGTACCGGCATGAGCTCGAGGCGCAAATTCAGCCCTTCAAGGGTTTATTGCTAGGTCTGTTTTTTATGACCGTGGGCATGACTGCCAACCTGCCACTGCTAGGCCGCGAAGCCAGCACTATTTTGCTTGGCGCCGGCGCTTTGGTTTCACTTAAAGGCACGCTGCTTTGGCTACTCGGACGCCTCAATGGCAACGATAATAAAACCGCCATTCGCTTAGCCGTGACACTGCCGCAAGGTGGCGAGTTTGCCTTTATTGTCTTTACCACGGCTGTTGCTGCGGGACTTCTAGATCGTCACCTCGGCGAGATGCTGGTGCTCGCCGTGACACTCTCCATGGCCATGACGCCGATAGGTTTTTTACTCTTAGAACATGTGCTTGAGCCGCGCTGGGGCAAGCAGCAAGAGCGCAGCTACGATGACATGCCTGAAGAGCATGAACATGAGGTGCTCATCGCCGGCTTTGGCCGTGTTGGGCAAATCGTGGCGCGGGTATTACGCGTACATCACATCCCGTTTGTGGCGCTCGAAAGCAGCGCCCGCCAAGTCGACTTTGTGCGCCTATTTGGCAATAAGGTGTATTACGGTCGGCCAGACTCACACGCGCTATTGCTCGCTGCAGGCGCAGCAAAAGCCAAGGTTATTGTACTGGCTATCGATGATGTCGATGAGTCTGTGCATACCGCTAGACTCATTCGCAGACACTTCCCCGATACACCGGTCTATGCACGAGCCCGTGATCGCATGCATGCTTATCGCCTGATGGACTTGGGCGTCAGCCTAATCCATCGCGAAACCTTCGCCAGCAGCTTAGAGCTAGCAAGCGATGTCTTACAGGAAATTGGCTTTAGCAAGGCCAGTGCAATATCTGGCGTGCAGCGCTTTCGCGAATACGATGAAGACCTAATCAAGCGCCAACAAGCAATTTATCAGGATGAAGCCGAATTAGTCGCTAGTGCGAAACAATCGATACGGGAACTAGAAGAGTTATTTGCTAGCGATGCGCGCGCCGCGAAACGGCGCGGCACATCGGAGCAAAAAAGCGACGAGACTACTTAACGTAGTAAGTCTGCAGCGGT
>JBDSQT010000090.1:0-5461 GCA_039929665.1 Paraperlucidibaca sp. | reverse complement strand
ACGGCACTTCAACCTGAGGAATGAAGTCAAACTCAACGCCGTGGATAGTCTCATTGGGCGTGTAGTGCAAATACGCGGCGTTGCTGTCGAGCTGCCAATCGGCAAAGGCTGGCACGGCGCGGAAGTTGTTGGCGACATCGGTAGCCACAACATTTACCTTGGCAAACTTCTTTGCTTCAGCAATGGCTTTTTCAGACCAGACACCGGTGCAAACATAGTCCGCCGAAGCTTTGCCAGCGAGCAAATTGATGGGCACTTGTGCGAACTGCTGCGTCGCGCCACCTTGCAAAAATAAAACTTTATAGTTGCTTGGGATGGCCATTAAGTCGCGCAGATCTTGCTCGGCCTGCTCAGCTATTCCGACAAAGTCAGCGCCGCGATGGCTCATTTCCATGACCGAACAACCACGGCCCTGCCAGTCGACGAGGTCTTGCTGAGCTTGCTGTAAAACGGCCTCAGGTAAGGCCGCAGGTCCTGCACAAAAGTTAAACGCTCGAGTCATTGCGCGCTCTCATCTTCAGCGGAGGCATCCGCTGCGGGGTCTTGGGAATCTTCAACGTCGCTTATCTCAGCGCTAACAGCCTCATCGCTAGATGCTTCGGCAGTAAGCGTGTCGACTCGCTCAAGCCCTTCATCGTCGAAGCCATCATCTTCTAGTTCATCCACGCGTACCGTACGCACTAGGCTCTCTTCTTTGCCCAGCTTAATCAGCGTCACGCCTTGCGTGTTACGCGACAGTACCGAGACTTCACTAATGCGCGTACGCACCAAGGTACCTTGGTTCGAAATCAGCATCAGCTCATCGCTATCAATCACCTGCACGGCGCCAATCAGCTCACCATTGCGATCGCTAGTTTGCATGGCAATGACGCCCTGCCCGCCACGTTTATGCGCGGGGAACTCCGTGACAGCCGTGCGCTTACCAAAGCCATTGGCCGACGCAGTCAGCACATAGGCCTCAGGGTTCGCGACAATCAGCGACACCACATTCGCGTTATCACCTAGGCGGATACCCCGCACGCCCATGGCAGTACGACCCATGCAGCGCACATCACTTTCATGGAAGCGTACAGCTTTACCTTCATTGCTAAAGAGCATGATGTCTTGCTGACCATCGGTGACGGCGGCGCCGACTAGTACATCGTCGCCGACTAAGTCGATGGCAATGAGACCGGCAGTACGCTGGCGTGAGAAGGCTTGCGCTTCGACTTTCTTCACCGTGCCATCGCCGGTGGCCATGAATACATAATGACCCTCAGGATATTCGCGCAGTGGCAAAATAGTGGTAATGCGCTCCCCTTCCACCAACGGCAGAATATTGACGATGGGCTTGCCTTTCGAGCCACGGCTAGCTTGCGGCAGTTCGTAGACTTTCAGCCAATAGACTTTGCCGGCGCTGGTGAAGCACAGCACAGTGTCGTGCGTGCTGGCGACCAGCAAGTGCTCGATATAGTCTTCGTCTTTCATGGCAGTAGCTGAACGGCCGCGGCCACCACGACGTTGCGCACGATAATCGCTGACGGGCTGAATTTTCGCATAGCCGGTATGCGACAAGGTCAGCACCACATCTTCTTCAGTAATCAGATCTTCAAGCGTTAAATCCAAACGCGTTGCAATGATTTCAGTGCGGCGTTTATCGCCGTAATTGCTCAAAATTTCTTGCAGCTCTTCGCGAATCACATTTAGCAGACGCTCAGGCTCCGCCAAAATAAGCATAAGCCCCTGAATACGAATAAGTATTTCGCTGTATTCGGCAACTAGCTTGTCTTGCTCAAGGCCAGTCAAACGGTTTAGACGTAAGTCCAAAATTGCCTGCGCTTGCTCAGGTGACAGCTTGTAGCGGCCATCGATAAAACCCATGCCATTGTCTAAGCCATCTGGACGGCAGGCGTTAATGTCGCCAGCACGCTCCAACATGCCCTGCACCGAACCCGGCAACCAGGACTCGTTCATCAAACGCTCTTTAGCGTCCGCTGGGCTAGGTGACTGCTTAATCAACGCAATGACCGGGTCGATATTGGCTAAGGCGACGGCTAGGCCTTCTAAGGTATGACCGCGCTCGCGGGCTTTGCGCAGTTCAAACACCGTGCGACGGGTGACGACTTCGCGGCGGTGGCGAATAAAGGCCTCAAGAATCTGCTTAAGATTCATAATCTTAGGCTGACCTTCGTCAATCGCTACCATGTTGATACCAAACACACCTTGCAGCTGCGTTTGGGCAAACAGGTTATTCACCACGACTTCCGCGACTTCGCCACGTTTTAAATCGATGACGATGCGCATACCGTCTTTATCGGACTCATCGCGCAGCTCAGAGATGCCTTCGATTTTCTTTTCTTTCACTAGCTCGGCGATTTTCTCAATCACCCGGGCCTTGTTGAGCTGATAGGGAATCTCAGTGAAAACAATAGTTTGGCGATTAGTCTTGGCGTCAGTTTCAATATGATGACGGGCACGCATGTAGATGCGACCACGACCGGTGCGATAAGCCTCGATGATGCCCGCGCGACCATTAATAAAGGCGGCTGTTGGGAAGTCAGGGCCTTGGACATGCTCCATCAGACCATCAACATCGAGGTCAGGATTGTCTATCAGTGCTAATACCGCGTTGACCACTTCGCTCAAATTGTGAGGCGGAATATTCGTTGCCATGCCGACTGCGATGCCACTAGAGCCATTCACCAAGAGGTTGGGAACGCGTGTTGGCATCACCGCAGGGATCATTTCGGTGCCGTCGTAATTAGGCACCCAATCGACAGTCTCTTTGTCGAGATCAGCAAGCAACTCGTGGGCGATCTTGGTCATGCGCACTTCGGTATAACGCATGGCGGCAGCGTTATCGCCATCGACCGAACCGAAGTTACCTTGACCATCAACGAGCAAGTAGCGCAACGAGAACGGCTGCGCCATACGCACGATGGTGTCGTAAACGGCCGTGTCGCCGTGCGGGTGATACTTACCGATAACGTCGCCGACCACGCGGGCCGACTTCTTATAGGCTTTATTCCAATCGTTACCGAGCACATTCATGGCGAATAAAACGCGGCGGTGTACTGGCTTTAGGCCATCACGGACATCGGGCAAGGCCCGGCCAATAATGACACTCATGGCGTAGTCTAAATAGGACTGGCGCAGCTCATCTTCAATGTTAACTGGTTGAATTTCGTTACCAACGTCGGACATGCGGTTTCTCTTCTTTTCGGCCGTCGTTAAAGCGCTAGATTCTAGCACAGCGTAACGCATTCAGTAGCACTGATGACCGCCGCGAAATCACCGTTTCAGGCTATACTTCTTCGCACATTTCTGATGTCCTGCGTGGCTGCCACTTAGGATCAACCCTAGGACATAAGGACACACGACATGACACAAACCAGCGATTCTTCCAGCACACAAACCACACACCAAAATGTCGATGCCAGTGAAATCGCCAAGTTCGAGGCACTCGCCTCACAGTGGTGGGATAAGCAGTCACAATTTAAACCGCTGCATGACATTAATCCGCTGCGCTTAAACTGGGTCGATGAACGTGTGTCATTAGCTGGTAAGCACGTGCTTGATGTCGGTTGCGGCGGCGGTATTTTGTCGGAAAGTATGGCGCGCCGCGGCGCTAAAGTGCTGGGCATCGACATGGGAGCCGCGCCACTGGCCGTGGCCACACTGCATGCTGAGCAAGAAAACATCACGTCGGTGAGCTATCGCCAATGCACGGTTGAGGCGCTGGCTGAGGAAATACCGGCAAGTTTTGATGTTGTCACCTGCCTAGAAATGCTCGAACACGTACCCGACCCTGCTGCCATCGTGGCGGCATGCTATCGCTTAGTAAAACCCGGTGGCCAGGTGTTCTTCTCCACGCTAAACCGCAACCCGAAGTCGTGGCTATTCGCCATCGTTGGCGCGGAATACGTGCTGCGCATGTTGCCGCGCGGCACACATGACTATAAAAAGTTTATTCGCCCCGCCGAGCTGGCACGCTGGGTTCGCGAAGCAGGCCTGACGCTTAATGAGATGACCGGCCTACATTTCAACCCAGTCACCGGGCGCTACTGGTTAGCAGCCAATGTTGATGTGAATTACATGATTGGCTGCACGCGCGTGGAGACAAACTGATGCGCCCGGCGGCCGTCTTTTTTGATCTCGATGGCACATTGGTCGATACCGCGCCGGACTTTTACGCCGGCATTAGCCGCTTGCGCACCGCACGAGGCGAGCCGCCCCTGCCCTATGCCCCTATCCGCGCGGCGGTCTCGGCAGGCTCAAAATCCGTGCTGGCCGTGGCTTATCCTGAATTAAGCCCCGAGGCCGTAGAGCCTTTGCGCTTAGCATTTCTCGATGACTACGAAGCGCATATTGCCGACCATTCACAGCTATTTGATGGTTTAGATGCTGTTTTGCTGAAGCTTGAGGCCGACGGCAT
Source organism: Paraperlucidibaca sp. (assembly GCA_039929665.1). GTDB lineage: Bacteria > Pseudomonadota > Gammaproteobacteria > Pseudomonadales > Moraxellaceae > Perlucidibaca. Next base: position 1,047 of record JBDSQT010000090.1, on the reverse strand, counting down.
TGCGTGGGGCATCGTGACCAATAAGCCGACGCGCTTCACCAGCCCGTTGCTGAAAGCACTCGGCTTGGCTGGCCGCGCAGCAGCTGTTGTTTGTGCCGATGAAGTTACGCAGACCAAGCCACATCCTGAGCCCATGCTGCTGGCCTGTGCACGCGCAGGGGTGGCGGCGCGTGAGTGTATCTATGTCGGCGATCATGCCCGTGACATTGAGGCTGGACGCCGGAGCGAGATGCTCACGGTAGCGGCTGGCTGGGGCTATTTGGCCGATGGCGAGACCATGCGCGACTGGCAAGCCGATGTTGATTGCGCCACGGTAGCGGAGTTTTCGCAGTGGTTGCTGCCCAGGCTGTAACACCCACATACCCATCAATTTAAGGAGTCAGTGATGTCTGTCGCAAAGCCATTGGCTGAACGCGTTGTTTTAATCACCGGCGCTAGCCGCGGCATCGGCCGTGCAGTGGCGCTAGCCAGCGCAGAAGCAGGCGCTACAGTGGTTTTATTGGGCCGCGAAGAGGCCACTCTGAACGCCACCTATGACGCTATTATGGCTATTGGCGGGCCCATGCCAGCCATCATTACGCTCGACTTAAGCATTGCGCATGCCGAGCTATGCCAAGCCGTTGCTGAGCAAGTTCAAGCCACGTTTGGCCGCCTCGATGGCCTAGTGCATAACGCCGCCGACCTAGGCGATATCACGCCGATGGAAATGTACGATCCCGATACCTTCGACCGCGTCATGAGCATCAATTTACGCGCGCCTTTTGTACTGACTCAAGCACTATTGCCGCTTCTGAAAGCCAGTCCAGACGCCAGTGTGATCATGACCGGCAGCAGCGTCGGCCGCCAAGCCCGCGCGTTTTGGGGCGCTTACGCCCTATCGAAGTTTGGCGTCGAAGGTCTCACACAACTGTTTGCCGACGAGTTGAAAAATACCAGCTCAGTGCGAGTCAACTGCGTGAATCCAGGGGCTACGCGTACTAGCATGCGGGCTAGTGCCTATCCTGGTGAAAACCCTACGACGGTAAAAACACCCGAGTCGATTGCGCA
>JBDSQT010000089.1:0-7203 GCA_039929665.1 Paraperlucidibaca sp. | reverse complement strand
ACATCGAGCAGGGCAAGGTCGATTTGGCGATTAACCGTTTCAACGAGATACCGCAGTCATTCCATCAAATCTCTTTATGGACCGACAGCTTCTCCTGCCTGCTCAATCGTAATAATCCCGCCGCGCTGCGCTTTAATCTAAAGAGCTATCTCGACTCTCAGCATATCTGGGTGTCGAAAACGGGTATGGGTATTGGTTTTGGTGTTAATCCTGATCGTGGCCATTTGGGCCAGATCGACGCGGCCTTAGAGCGCCTTGGTCAGCGTCGTCGTATCACTATCTATACTCGTCACTACCAAATGCCAGCCTTGGTGGCGCACAAGGCTGACTTGGTGGCGACCTTGCCAACGCGTATTGCGCTGTTGCAGCAAGACCACCCGCAGCTGGTGATTAAAGAGCCACCGTTTCATATTCCCGCGTTTGAGTTAAAGATGGCATGGGGGCCGCTGTTACATCACAGTCCGGCCCATCGTTGGTTGCGCCAGCTCATCACCTTTGTGGCTAGGCAGATCACTGAGCAAGAAGAGCGCGCGGAAGGCGAGAGCGCCTTGGCGCGGCGCAATGCGCGGATTCGACGCATTCGGGAATGACCAATGCCTAAGACTTGGTTAAACTACGCCTCCGCACCAACATCCCCTTGATACCTACATAGCACTTTGAGGCAGACGGATATGACAGAACAACGCGTCCAGCACGGCGAGCTCGACATCGCCAAATCACTATTTAATTTAGTGAATAACGAGATTGCTCCAGGCACAGGCATCAGCCCTGAGCATTTCTGGCAGCAGTTCGAGCAAATAATGGCCGATTTGATGCCGAAAAATAAGGCATTGCTGGCAAAACGCGATGTCACTCAAGCCCAAATTGATGCTTGGCACCAAGCTAACCCTAAGGCCGATTTTTCTGCCTATAAAGCGTTTTTGATTGAGATCGGCTACCTCGTGCCCGAAGGCCCTGACTTCAGTGTCACGCCAAGCAATGTTGACGATGAAATCGCTCATATTGCCGGCCCTCAGCTCGTGGTACCGGTGAAAAATGCACGTTATGCCTTGAACGCCGCCAACGCACGTTGGGGCTCCCTGTATGACGCGCTGTATGGCACTGATGCCATTTCGGATGATGATGGTGCGACCCGTGGTGGTGGCTATAACCCCGTGCGCGGCAACAAAGTCATTGCCTTTGCCCGTCATTTTCTCGATCAAGCCGCACCATTGGCCTCAGGTTCGCACGCCGACAGCACGGGCTATGCCGTGGTCAATGCGCAGCTGCACGTGACCTTAAGCAATGGTCAAACCGTCGCGCTGGCTCAGCCAGAAAAATTTGTTGGCTACACTGGCGATATTGCTGATCCCAGCAGTATTTTGTTGAAAAACAATAATTTACACGCTGAAATTCAATTTGATCGCAACAGCGCTATTGGTAAAACCGATGCCGCCGGTGTGAAAGATGTGAACTTGGAATCAGCCATTACCGCGATTCAAGACTGCGAAGACTCCGTTGCTGCTGTAGATGCTGAGGATAAAGTGGAGGTCTATAGCAACTGGTTAGGCCTGATGAAAGGTGACTTGGCGGAGTCTTTCGTCAAAGGCGGCAAAACGCTGACGCGCACACTCAATAGCGACCGTATCTTCACCACACCAACAGGCGGCGAGCTCACACTGCATGGCCGCGCGCTGTTGTTGGTGCGTAATGTTGGCCATCTGATGACTAACCCCGCCGTGCGCTACAAGGGCGCTGATGTGCCTGAAGGCATCATGGACGCGATGGTTACGGTGTTGGCTGCCAAGCATGACTTGTTAAAGACCAACCGCGTCAGCAACTCGCGTGCCGGCTCGATGTATATCGTGAAGCCGAAAATGCACGGCCCAGAAGAAGTAGCCTTCGCCAGTGAGATCTTCGCGCGCGTCGAAGACGCTTTAGGCTTGAGTCGTAACACACTGAAAATGGGCATCATGGACGAAGAGCGCCGCACCACGGTGAACTTGAAAGAATGCATCCGTGCGGCCAAAGAGCGTGTCATGTTTATCAACACGGGGTTCTTAGATCGCACCGGAGATGAAATGCATACTTCCATGGAAGCTGGCCCCATGGTTCGTAAGGCTGATATGAAAAAACTGCCGTGGATTAGTGCTTATGAAGACTGGAATGTCGACGTCGGCCTCGCGTGCGGCCTGCAAGGTAAAGCGCAAATCGGCAAAGGCATGTGGGCGATGCCTGACCTGATGAAGGCCATGCTGGAGCAGAAGATTGCGCATCCGAAATCCGGTGCTAATACCGCGTGGGTGCCATCACCCACGGGTGCTACGCTGCATGCTACGCATTACCATCAGGTACTGGTGCAGGATGTGCAAGCGCAGCTGAAGTCACGTGAGCATGCCAAGCTTAATGATATTTTGACCTACCCAGTCGCCATTAATCCCAGCTGGACTAGCGACGAGATTAAAAACGAGCTCGATAACAACTGCCAAGGCATTCCAGGCTATGTGGTGCGTTGGATTGACCAAGGTGTTGGTTGCTCGAAAGTGCCTGATATCAACAATATCGGCCTGATGGAAGACCGCGCTACTTTGCGTATTTCCAGCCAACACGTGGCGAACTGGCTGCGTCATGGCATCTGTACAAAGGCTCAGGTTACTGAGGCCATGGAACGTATGGCGGCAGTGGTCGACCAGCAAAACGCGGGTGACCCACTGTACACACCGATGGCACCAAACTTCGCCAACAGCGTGGCTTACCAAGCAGCCGCAGAGCTGGTGTTTGACGGTTGTGCACAACCTAATGGCTATACCGAGCCGGTGCTGCATCGCCGTCGCTTAGAGCTAAAAGCTCAGCGCGCTGGCTAAAGCGGCCTTAGCTGATTAAAAAGCCGCCATCTGTTCTGCAGTTGGCGGCTTTTTTATAGCCATTTCTTCAGTATGGTTTAGGGTAAGAAAGCTTTTATAAAAGGATGGTGTATGAATCAGATGCAGGCCGGTATTTTGGCGGACATTCCAGACAACGCACGATTCTTAAGCTTTCAATTGAGCGACAGCAGCTCGTTGGAGTCGACGCTTAAGGCTATCCAGGCGCATGCCGATGGTGAGCGCGTCGTCGTGGGTATCGGCCTGACAGTCGTTGAGGCGCTGGGTCAGCATATTGCAGGGCTAACGGCCGGCCCTCGGATTGATGGCAGCTTGGTCGATATTCCTTGCCAGCCCATTGCGCTATGGCTATGGCTACGAGGGCCCTCACGCGGTGAGCTGCTCCATTTAGAGCGGCATTGGCTCGATATGTTGGCCCCGACCTTTACCCGCCTGCACAGCATTGAGTCGTTCAAGTATGACAACGGTCGCGATTTAACCGGCTATGAGGATGGCACGGAAAATCCCGAGGGCGCAGAGGCCATACATGTAGCCAGTGTCACCGCGCCCGCCGCTGATGCCTTAGTGGGTAGTAGTTATGTCGCCGTACAACAATGGCTGCATGACTTTAAAACCTTCGATGCCATGACGGATACCGAGCAAGACAACCGCTTTGGTCGCCATCGCATTAGCAATGAAGAGTTTAATGAAGCACCGGAAAGTGCCCATGTGAAACGCACCGAACAAGAGGCACCGACACCTGAGGCGTATGTATTGCGCCGCTCCATGCCATGGTCATCGGGTAATCGCGCAGGCTTAGTGTTTACCGCGTTTGGCCATTCGTTGGAGGCATTTGAGGTGTTGCTGACACGCATGAGCGGGGCTCATGACGGGATTGTCGATGGCTTATTTGGTTTCACTAAGCCGGTGAGTGGGGCCTATGCTTGGTGCCCCGGCATGCGTAACGGTCAATTAGATTTGCGCGCGCTGGGCCTTTAAAGCGCTAGTCATCAAAAAAGCCGCTTTAACTCAAGCGGCTTTTTCAAAAACGACTTAAGCAACGGGGAGAAAGTCCATTTTTTCACGCACCGCACAGTCTGGGCACGCCCAATCATCGGGGATGCTGGCCCATGTTGTGCCCGCGGGAAAGCCTTCTGTTGGACAGCCCTCACGCTCATCATAGGTGTAGCCGCAGTCGCTGCAGCGATAGCACCGCACATTAGCTATTGGTGAGACGTGCGCCAATGGTGCGCTTTCTGCGACGCCGTCGGCCGAGTATTGTGCTTGCGCACGGTTTAGCTCGGAACGCAAAATCTGCTCACGCTTGCCGGGCTGAATGTTGGCGAGGTTTAAATTGCCTTGGTAATGCTTGGCAACTAGCGGATCCATTTGGCGGAACCACAGAAAGGGAATGTAGGCTGGTATCAGCATGGATGCATAGCCTGAGGGTAACTGTGGGCTTTCCTCAAAGTGACGCAGGGCTTGGAAGCTACGTGTCGGGTGCGCATGGTGGTCGCTGTGACGTTGCAGTTGATATAAAAATAAGTTGGTGACGATGTGATTGCTATTCCACGAGTGCTCGGGCTTGCAGCGCTCATAGCGGCCGTCAGCATCCTTCTGACGTAGTAGACCGTAATGCTCAATGTAGTTGATCACTTCTAGCAATGCCGCACCGTAGAACGCTTGTAGCACCAAAAAGGGCAGTGCATACCAGCCTAAAACGGCCGTGATGGCGCCAAAAAATACCAGCGTTAGTGCCCATGCTTGTAAGTTGTCGTTGCTTAAGCTCCAGATCGATTTGTTTTGACGATTTAAACGCTCCCCTTCGATATGCCATGCCGAGCGCACACTGCCAATCATGGTGCGTGGTAAAAATGCCCAAAAGCTTTCACCCATACGTGAGCTGGCTGGATCGTCTGGTGTGGCGACATTTTTGTGGTGGCCTCGTACGTGCTCGGCATAAAAATGCCCATAGGCCACTGGTGCCAAGGTCAGCTTAGCCATCCAACGACCTAACGTATCGCGCTTGTGCGACAGCTCATGAGCTGTGTTGATCGCAATGCCATTGATGGCACCCACTGAAAGCACTAGGCCGATATAGCCAAACACAGATAGATCAGCGGTTACCGCAATGACGGCCCCCCATACGGTGACAATAAACTGTGACGGGATATAGGCGTAAACGATAAAGCGGTAGTAGGCATCCGATTCAAGCTGGCTGACCATGGATTCTGGTGGGTTGTTATTGTCCGTACCGACTAAGCGATCAAGCCCGGGAATAATCACGTAAACCAGTATCGGGCCACCCCATAAAAATACGTGTAGGCCGGTCATTTGGTAGGCCACTAAAACTAATAGTCCAAGTACGGGCAGCATCGGGCTTAATAGCCACAGATAGCGTTTGCCATCGGTCCAGTCGTTATCAGCGGTGCTTGTCGTCATGATTGCTCTCCTAGCGCTTAAGCGCTGCTGTTAGGCACTGCTGGCCTCGTAAGCATATCATTGTGCAATGTAACAGTTTATGGCAGACTTAATTCGCCTTATATCTGTCTCAAAACGCCGGCTAGCCCTCTATGGAAGACTTTTTAAGCGTGGTTTTCGATGATCTGCACCTCAAGGGTGCTGGGTACGTCTTTATTCATGGCGGTGAAGACTGGTCGGCACGTGTGGTATTGCCGGGTCGTGCCGTTTTCCATGCGGTGCTCTTTGGCGAAGCTTTCTTGCACACCGCTGAAGACAGTTTTCATCTCCACGCCGGTGATTTATTTGTACTGCCTACGGGCTTGGCCCATACATTAACGCCTAGCTCGAATAGTAGTCAGACGCCTGAAAACATCAGTCATGCCTTAAGTGAGCGCCGTCACGCGCCTTATGAGCTAGGCACAGGTGCGACGACAGCCATGGTGCTCACCGCAGGCAGTCATTACGACACTGATCTCGGCCAGCCATTGATGTCGGCACTGCCAGCGGCTTTTTTAGTGGCTGGCCAAGACCAAGAGCCACCCGAATGGCTGCGCATTGGCATCCTTTTTTTGCAGCAAGAAATCAATGTCACTAGACCGGGCCAGCAAAGCATTCTCAATCGACTGGGCGATATTTGGTTTATGGAGTGTCTACGCGTCTATATAGAGCAGATTTCTACCGATGACAGCAGTTGGCTGCGCGCCTTAAAGGATACGGCCTTGGCGGCGGTATTGAGCGCGCTCCATCGAGCGCCTGAGCAGGACTGGACGGTGCCGAAAATGGCGGCGCTCGCGCACTTATCACGCTCGGCCTTTGCCGACCGTTTTCATCGCATTATGGGCAAGCCGCCGCAACGTTATCTGCATGAACATCGTATGCGTTTAGCGGCTTGGCAGCTGCGCCATAGTGATCAACCGGTCTGCCGTATTGCCGAGATGACCGGTTACGCCTCCGAAACGGCATTTGGCCAAGCCTTCAAGCGCGCTCATGGCATGGCACCTGGGCGCTACAGGCAGCATATTCGCAAGCAATAAGTCGCTAAATGGGCCGCCCAGTCTCGCCTTAAGGGCTAAATCTGGTATAAAAGACCTCTGAAGTTACCGACATAACAATAGAACTAATCGTAAAAAGGATAATTTATGAGCCGCTACGCTTCCCGCTCAACACTAGTGCACTGTTTACTGCACTGGGCCGAGACCACCCCCAACGCCGTCTACCTCACACAACCCAATCCTGATGGCTCATCATTTGACATCACCTGGGGCCAAGCGGCCGATCAAGCCCGTCGCTTAGCCACGCACTTGAAGTCGCTAAACCTGAGCGAGGGCGCCTCTGTCGGCCTACTTGGACGTAATAGCGCGCACTGGATTATCGCTGACGTAGCGGTGTGGATGGCCGGGCACGTAACCGTGCCGCTATATCCCACGCTCAATGGTGAAACGGCAGCCTATATTCTCGACCACGCCGAATGTAAGGCTATTATTTTAGGCAGAATGGATGGCATCGCCGATGGTTGGAAAGACATCGAGCCGCATCTTCCCAGCTTGCCCATGCTGAGCTTGCCGCTGTCGCCACGTACTGATGTGCCGCTATACAATGATATCATGGCAAACAATGCGCCCATCAGCGATGACGACATCACGCTGCCAAGCACGAGTGCCATGTCCACGATCGTCTACACCTCAGGCTCCACTGGTCGTCCTAAAGGCGTGATGCACAACTTTGGCACCATGTGCTCAGTGGCCAATGCGCTGCGCGACACCTACAAGGTTAATCGCGATGACCGCATGCTGTCCTACTTGCCATTGGCACACGTAGCAGAGCGCGCCGTAGTCGAAACCGCTTCGCTGTATTTCGGCTTCCGTGTGTTCTTTGCCGATAGTTTAGTGACCTTCCAGCG